>CADEFG010000271.1 GCA_902826505.1 uncultured Acidobacteriota bacterium | reverse complement strand
CTCCTTTTTCTTTTTTGCTAACTGACAGTTTCAACACATCTAAAAAAGAACTGCCGTTGCTGATGTTTGAAGAATGCCCTCAATGAAAAAATTCCTTAATAAACTAAGTTAAGAAAAATTCTTAATCGAGTTTAAGAATTTGAGTCGGAGCGTGGACACACTCATTTTATAGTTTTTTCATGGCCAAGTTTTTGCGGAGTTTGCTGAGAAATTCGGGCGTGATGCCAATGTAGGAAGCGATTTGGGTTTGCGGGAGGCGGTTGACGAGTTGCGGATAGCTTTTGAAGAAAGTTAAATATCTTTCTTCAGCGGTGGAGCTGATGTTTTGCAAAATTCTTTTTTGCAGACCGACAAAAGCGTTTTCGACCATAATCCGAAAAACCCGATCAAAAGCGGGAAATTTTTCAAATGTCGAAATCAAATCAGGCTTGGAAATCTGCAAAATCTCCGTCGGTTCAAGAGCGTCTATGTAAAGCGAAGTCGGAACTTCTTGATGAAAACTGCCAATATCGGCAACCCAATAATCTTCAGGTGCGAACTGCAAAATATGTTCGATTCCATTGCCATCAACCGTATAAAGCCGCAGACATCCCTTATTGACAAACGTATAATGCCCGCAAATATCGCCTTCTTGCAAGACATACTGCTTTCGGCGGATTTTTCGATGACTCAAGCGTGATGTAAAAAAATCAATCTCTTCATCTGTTAGTTTTATCCACCGATTGATATTGCTTATTATTCGGTCGTGATTCATTAGCTCGTATCTCAAAAATGTTAATGATGCTCCTTCACTCCATCAGGCAGATTCCCTTGATAAATCTCGCTGCGGCTTTTTCCAAATTCCTTTGCCTTTTCCGCCATTTGTCTTATTAAATAAAATTAGCAATCAATTTGCGAAATATCTAATGTCAAAAAAGAGTAGTTTTCTGACAAGTAATTTTTGACTCTGATTAACCGTAATTTACGAAACATTTTGAAGGTAGTTTTGGGTCTCTTTTTTGACACCCTAATTCAACAAACTGAGGACTGTTATTGCTAGGACTATTTAAACTTATTCCTACCGCTATTACGCCGCAACGTGATTGCGAACGTCATAACCTAATTCAATTCTTTATTGGTGCAAAAATAAACCAGTGGTGCAAAAATTCGCCAATAATTTTACGCTAACCGATTTTTATAACGGCTCGACAAGTTGCGGATTATCAACGCCTGGACTATTGACATTCGTGCCGACCGGATAGCCTTTCATATATTCATCGGGAAAAGGTTTGAGCAAATCCGGTAAATCGTCGGGTTTGCTTTCATTGCTGAGCCAAATATCAAAGTCCCCTGAATGCAAAATAACCGGCATTCGGTTATGAACTTGGCTTAAAAGCTCGTTCGGCGTGGTCGTGATAATCGCGCACGAGATGATTTCTTTGCCGTCCGATTTCCAACTGTCCCAGATTCCCGCAAACGAAAAAATGCTTTCGTCCTTCATCTGAAAGTAATATGGTTGCTTAATCTTACCTACTTTTTTCCACTCGAAAAATCCGTCGGCGGGAATCAGACACCGGCGACGTTTGAAAGAATCGCGGAAACTCGGCTTCTCTGCAAGAGTTTCGCTGCGAGCATTGATGATGCCGTTTCCCTCTTTGCTCCACGAAGGAATTAAGCCCCACGTCAAATAAAGTGCGTGTCGCCCGTCGCCGGTTTGAATGACGCTCAAAATTTGTTGGCTCGGCGCGATGTTGTAGCGCGGCTTTGCGCCTTCAAAATCGGAGAGGTGAACTCCGTCTATTTTAATCTTTTCCGGTTTTCGGTTTGTAAATCTTCCGCACATAAAAGCAACTTCCCTCTATTCAATTTATTTTCAAATTATACCTTATTTTACAATAATTTCATCTATGCAACAAAATTTCTTTGACAATAGACGAAGTTTTGTTAATTTATAGAAAAAGACTTCTGAAATTTTTATGGCTGAAGGTGAAATTTCTCGTGTAATCTCAATCGAATGCGTCGCGGCAGGGCGGCGCGTTCCGCTTCCCGTTATCTTATCCGATGTTCCCGCAGGTTTTCCGTCTCCGGCAGATGATTACATCGAAAAAAACATAGATTTGAACGAATGGATGATAGATAACGAAATTGCAACTTACATCGTGCGGGTGAGCGGCAATTCGATGAACGACGAAATTCATTCGGGCGATAGACTGATCGTTGACCGCTCGTTAGAGCCGCGCAACAGAGATGTCGTCATCGCCATTCTCAACGGCGAAATGACGGTTAAAAGATTTGTCATACGGGAAAGGAGAATCTTTCTCGTGGCGGAAAATTCGCATTATTCGGAACTCGAAATTACGGGCGAATCGGAACTGATTATTTGGGGCGTGGTTAAGCACTGCATCCATACTTTTAGAAATGGCTGAAACATTCGGAATCATAGATTGCAACAATTTTTACGTTTCTTGCGAGCGTGTCTTTCAACCTGCGCTCGAAACGCTTCCTGTTGTCGTCCTTTCCAATAATGACGGCAACATCATCGCCCGCAGCAACGAAGCGAAATCTTTGGGAATCACGATGGGAATGCCTTTTTTCAAGGCGGAACCGATTATCGAAAAAAACAACCTAACAACATTTTCGTCGAATTATTCGCTTTACGGAGATATGTCGCGGCGCGTGATGGATACGATTGACCAATTCGTTCCGGCTCTCGAACATTATTCGATTGATGAGGCGTTTGTGCAGCTTGACGGCAAAACGAGCGAACAGGACGCGCACAAAATCAGGCACACGGTTAAAAAATGGACGGGAATTCCCGTTTCCATCGGCATTGCTCCAACCAAAGTTCTGGCGAAAATCGCCAATTCCATCGCCAAGAAAAATTCAAACTTTAGCGGCGTAGTTGATCTTTCCGGCGCGGACGCTGACAAATATCTGAAAGATTTCGATGTTGCCGATATTTGGGGCATCGGACGACGTTACGCGCAATTTCTCAAATCGGAAGATAAAAACGATAATCCGCAGTTAGACCTCTGGGAAGCATCAGGCTTTGAAAGAATGCGCGAAAAACTCAAAATTGAAACGGCTCTTGATCTCAAAAATTGTGATGATAAATGGCTACGAAAACATTTGACCGTCAAAGGACAGCGAATCGCCTGGGAACTACGCGGCATTTCCTGTCTGCCGTTGGAGCTTTTCGAGAAACCGAAAAAAGGGATTTGCTGTTCCCGCTCATTCGGACAAGGCATCAAAACCATCGAAGATTTGCGGCAAGCAGTCGCTATGCACACCGCCCGCGCCGGTGAAAAACTGCGCCATCAATCTCTGGCGGCAGCGCATCTGACGGTTTTCATCTCGACTTCGAGTTTTCGCCTCAACCCGGACGAAATCTATTCGGCATCGGCAAGCCGCCAAATGCTTGTTCCGACTGCCTATTCGCCGGCAATTTTGGAAAATGCTTGCTCACTTCTTGAGCGCATTTACAAACCAGGTTTTGAATATCGCAAAGCGGGAATTTTCTTGAGCGACATCACTTTCGATAACGCCAAACAGCAAAGTTTTTTCCTTAAAATTGACGAAAAAAAACAAACCGGACTGATGCAGGCAGTTGATAAAATCAACGGACGTTTCGGGCGGCACACCATTCGTCCTCTGGCGATGGGGTTCGAGCATAAATGGAAAATGAAACAGGAAAAACTTTCAAGCCGCTACACCACACGCCTCAACGAAATCCCGAACGTCAGAGCTTAATTCAATTCTTGTGTGGTGCAAAAATAAACCAGTGGTGCAAAAATTCGCCGCCCCTTCAAATTATTTGTTTGATGGAGCGGCAAAAAAAGTCGAACGTGCCTGATTTGTCGTTTCCGGGCGGCTGTTGTTAGTAATGATGATGACTCCTGAATCATCCAACTTTTCCTTCTTTCCATTGTTCAGTTGATAACGACTGCCGGAGCGTGAATCATAATAAACTTCAGTCAGGTTTGGTTCATTAGGATTTTGTTTTTCTGCTTGCGTATTCTTTGGCGTAACCGTTGAATTTACTGCAACAACTTGATTTTGGGTGATTTGCGGTAGCGAGACGACATTACTAAAATCAGGCACGTTTCCAAGTTCACGGTCATAAACACCAACGCGGGCAACCGTTGCAGAAATAACAGTCGGAAAATTAGCTCTGACAACGCCTGCCGGAAATGCCTCGCGCATAATCAACCAGCGATAAATTTTGAGTCCCCGCCCGACGTAAGTAATGGTTTCCGCGTAAGGCGGAACCCCGCCGATAGTTTTGATGCCTTTCGGGTTGATAACTTTTTGCCCATTTCGTAGAGATTTTCCCGTTAAATAAGCCGAAACCGTGCCTTCACCGGAATTGTAAGCCGCCAAAATTGAATCAATTCTCCCGCCGAAAAGATTCGATAAAACCTTGACATACCGGGCGGCGGCGCGAATTGCCGGAACGGGTTGGTAAGGATTTTCCAAACCGAACCGGGCGGCGGTCGACGGAATAAACTGCATTAATCCCCGCGCATCTTTTGGGCTGGTCAGCCACGGGCGAAATCTCGTTTCGTTGTAAGCAATCGTCCATAAAACATTCGGATCAACGCCCTCAATTTGTGCGGCTCGCAAAATTTCATTTTCAAAAAAGCTCGCGCGAGTCCGCACATTCAAGCGCGAAAACTGCTCACGGGTGAAGTTTGTTTGGGCGTAAGTTCCGTTTGCCAAAAAACTTATCAAAATAACTGAAAGCATTAGACTTCTGCCAAGTTGTCGAAAACCGCTTACAAAAGCGGCGAAATTAAAAATCATCTGTATTTTTCCTCGAATAAATTTGATAGAAAGAGTTTTTTCTTTGACCTTTCGGAAAATCCAATTGGCAAGCCTTGTGCCTGAATTTCGCAATAAACGAAAAACCCTAATAAAATCAAGCCTTTCCGCTATCGGCACGGTCTTTGCTCTAACCGAAAATGAACCAACGTGGACGAGACCCTTAAATCAGGAATTCACGCCACGCTAAATCAAAACCAAAATTAGAGGAAAATTTCGATGAATAACAAAGTAGAAATGTGGAACAAAGCCGTAAAAGATGCGGCACGGAAATTACGAACCAATTTTTCAAAAGCAAAAAACATTTGTTTGAATTACACACGCACCGGACTGCCTGTTTTTGCCGTGATGGGAATTTGTTTGCTGTTTAATCAAGCGGCATCGGCGCAAGGTCCGATCTTTACGGGTGATGCCGGAAATCTCTCGAACATCATCCGCGAGGGGCTAAAGCTGATGGCGATTATTTTATTTTGTCTCGGCGCAGTCGGAATCGCGTGGGCGATTTTTAACAAGATGACCGGCAAGGAATGGGGCAGTCAGGCATTCGGCGGGATTTTAGCTTTTGCCTTCGGAACAATCGTCGCCGTCTTTTGGCAAATCGCGCAAGGTCGAGCCGTTACCGTTGATACTAATTTCTAAAAAGATGCGAAGAAGACAAACCAGACCAAATATCTTTCGTAATCTGAAACGCTTCGGCGTTTTTCAAGGCGACTGGAAATACATTCTCTGTCCTACGGCGGTGATGTATTTCCTGCCATTCGTTTTTGGAATTTGGATTTATTACATTCCCGCCGGATTTCCGCTGGGGCTAATAACTTTCATCATCTTGCTCGGCGTTTTTAATTTCCTGCGGGCAAGCAAACCGGAATGCTGGCTCAAAAATCGCTTCGATGCCGCGTCAGACGGCTGGAAAAACTTTCGCGCTCCCGTAGGCGACGAATTCGGGCAAACGGATTGGATAAAAAAGAAGAGGTAAATAAACATTATGGATACCGCAAATTTAACTTTCGCGCATATTTTTCTGACTATTGTAGGCAGTTTTTTGGTCGGCGGAGTCGGTTTGGCAATCGGTTGGCGAGTGTTGCCGATTGCCAAATCTCACCGCCAGACTAAGCCTGCTCTGCCGAATGAAAAGACGATTGAAAAAAGCATTGATACGACCAAAGCACCGGGACGATTATTCCCGACTGAAGTTTTAGGACTCGAAGGAAACATCGTTCGCTACCGCGACGGAAGTTTCGCCAAAGCCTACCGCTTTGAACCCGCACACACACTTTATGACGATGAGCGTTTAACCGAAATGCGCGTTGAGGAACTGAAGACACTTTTGAAGTTTGAAAAACCCGACAAAACTATCATTCAATTTCGCTTTGCGACGATTCCCGACGATGGAACGACGCTGCGGAATCATTTACAAACCCGCAACACCGAAAAAAGCGATGCGCTCGCTTCCCTTCTGCAAGGGACTAATCTTGCGCTTTATGAAGAAGCGGTTAAAAGCGGCAAAATAAAAACGCAAACGGCGACCGTTTGGATTCGTGTTCCGACCAAGCATCTGAACGACACGAGTATTTTTTCGCGGATTGTGCCTTCTTTGCTCCGCGAAATAAAGTCAGGCGGATTTTTTAACTTTCTTTTTTCGCCGGTTATTTCGGGCAAAAACGCCTTCGCGCAAGAGTTTTTATCGCGGGAAATTAAAGCGGAAAACTATTGTCGCCAAACGGCGCAGAGAGTTTTCCAAGCCTTTGAAGCCAATTTCCCGAAAGAATTAAACTTACGGGAACTCGATGCACAAGAAGTTTTCGACGAGATGTTTCTAAGCCACCGGCGCGAACATCTGGAAACCCCAAAACTCCCGAATCAAAAACGCATTGATGTCCGCAGGTATTTGACCGCGACGGAAATAAAATGCGACGAAACGAATTACGTCCTGCATAACGGCGCACTTGCCGCTTTGGTCAGCCTGAAAACTTTGCCGCAGGGCTTCGTAACCGCCGACACGATGCGTTATTTGACCGCGACAAGAAATTTGCGCTTTCCGCACGAA
>CADEFG010000270.1 GCA_902826505.1 uncultured Acidobacteriota bacterium | reverse complement strand
TGAGCAGCAAGGCATTTCCGCCCGTCGTGTTTTTCGGGGCGATCGCGATTCCGTTCGAACCGCTCGGCTCGGCTAAAAAATCAGGTTCTTCGAAGTTCGCCGTCGAGGTCGACTCATAAAAAGATTGAAGCTGACCAAGACTGATGGTTTCGATATCGCCGCCGATGCTGCCCTCGGTAAAGGACAGCGCCATCCACGGCTCGAAACGCGTGAGGACACGCGGTTTGACGTTGGGATGCTTAGCCAGATAGAAATTCAGACCGTCCGCCCAGGCAGTCATTAGTTTTTGCAGCCAGACAGGGCTTTCCCGGAATTTCCGCTTTAGATCTTCGGGCTCGATAAAGATTTTCATCCGCAAATCGCGCCAGACGGCAGATTCTCCTTCCGCCTCGGCAAGTCGTCCGAGCGCGTTCAGATAATTTGTTTCGATCCGGTTGAAATCATCCTCGGCTTGCGCGTAGATCATCCCGAAAACGGCGTCGGCGTCGGTTTTGCCGGTGACATGCGCGATTCCCCAATCATCGCGAACAATTGAAATATTATTTGCCTGACGTTCCCGCCGCGCAATTTCTCCGCCTGCGCAAAAGACCGGTAGCGCCAGAAGAAAGAGCGTCAGAATAAATAAAAAACTATCACGAATAGAGCGGAAATTTGCTGCGATCATATGATTCTTTTTTGATATTTTTATTTTATGCGAATCAATAAAATAAAAACCGACCAGCCGGAAGAATTTATCGAAATTTCTTGCGTCTGGAAGATCAACCGATTCGGTTTTATCTGTCCGTCAAATCTACGATAATCAATGCTCTTTGAAATATCAACGAAGAATCGGCTTTCAGCCATATTTTACCGGCAAATAAATTCTGCCCGCAGATTTGATCGATCAAAATAAAGATTTCAAAAATGGGCTGAAAACGCCGCAAATCATTGATATTTGAAAACGGATAATCGATAATTTTCGAGACCTGATTTCGACAACATATTCAAAAGGAGATTTTATGAATCAAACATTTTTTGTTTGGCTTTTCGTGCTGGCTTCGGCTTTTTCGGCTTTCGCGCAAACCGATCGCGACATCGTTTCGACGCGCGAGATGGAACGGATAAACTGGATGGAATTTAAGGAAGTCGTTCCGTCGCGCATAAATACGGTTTTGCTTCCGACCGGAACGCTCGAACCGCATGGCGTGATCAATAACGGCGCGGACATTACGGCGCCTTTGGCGATGGCGAAAACGATCGCGCGGCGGACAAATGCGATGATCGCGCCCGTTTTGCCATACGGAATCACGGGTTCGATGGAAGCTTACCCGGGCGCGTTTCAGATCACCGAAGCCGCCTATCGCCCGTTTATCAAACAGATTCTCGAAGGGCTCGCGAAAAACGGATTTAAAAATATCATCATCATCAACGGTCACGGCGGCGGGCAAACCGCCGTTTTGCAAGCGGTCGCCGCAGAAGTTGCGACGGAGAAAAAAGTCCGCACTCTGGTCATCAATTGGTGGTCGTTCGCGGCGGACGAAACAAAGGAAGTCTTCGGCGAGGACGGCGGGCACGCCGGCTGGAACGAAACCGCGTTTATCCAGGCGATCGACCCGACGCTCGTTAATAAAGAACGCTACAAGGACGAGCTCGCGACGCCGTATCCGAGCGCCGGAACGTGGTCGGCGGTGCCCTTTCCGTCGTCGATCGGACTTTATCAAAAAGGACAGGGCTATCCGAAATTCGACCAGAAAAAAGCCGATGAATACTACCGGAAAGTAACCGATAAGGTCGCCAATCTGATCATCGAAATCGTCAAAAAATGGGATCTTGCCGGAGTTTAAAAAGCAAAATGTTTCGATGGCTTTGAGAAAGTCAAATCATATTCGCTCTCAAAATCTCCGGCAATCCAATCTTTCGGCAACGGGCGCCAATGAAAAAGACGCGAGATTAATCAGGCGCCTTTTAATTTTACGTATTTGCCGACTTTACCGAACAAAGGCATTCGGACTCGGCGGGCGTTGATGACGGTAAAACTATCGCCGAGCGAAAAGCGTTAATCGTCGTTGTTAAATCTGGAATAAATTTATTTTTTTGTTGATCGTAGATTTTTTTGTCACAAATTTTTGCCTGATGGTGTTTTTCTTATGTCTGCTAGTTAAACAAAACACATTTTTTCAGGGAGAACTTTTATGTCGAAAAATTTCAAAATTTTATTCTGTTCGTTTTTAGCTTTTATCGTGATCGTCATCGGAAACTACGTGATCGTCGCGCAATCAACTCTGACGGGAACCTGGAAAGCCGAAGCCAAAGCCGATAAGGCTGAAAAAATTCATCTCTCGTTCTCGCGCAAAACCGAAAAAGGCGGCAACAATCAAATGGGTTCAACCTATGAATATGCCGATCTGAAGGGTTTGAGCCGCGAACAATCTTTATCAAGCGGCGCGGTCAAATTCAGCCTCGTCCGCGAAGCCGGAACGATCGACTGCGAAGGCACGTTTCAAAACGGCAAAGGTTCGGGCACGTTTGTTTTCACGGGAAATCAAGGCTTTCTCGACGCGATGAAATCACGCGGCTTCGATTTTGAAAAATCCAGGGCAAAATACGACGGCGAAGATACGGAAAACCGTCTTTTTGCCGCGACGACCTTGAACGTCACGACCGCGCTCGCCGACGATCTGCTTTCGGCGAATTTCGGCAAGCTCGAAACGGAAGATCTTTTTAAAGCCGCGATCTTCAAGGTTGATTCACGCTTTATGCGCGAGATGAAGGACAGCGGTTTTCCGAATCTGACGTTTGAAGATTTGGTCAAAGCGCGGATTTTCAAGATCGATGCCGATTTTGTCAAACAGGTCGTCGCGATGGGTTTCGACAAAGAACCGTTTGAAAGTCTGGTCAAGATGCGGATTTTCAAAGTAACGCCCGAATTTATCGCCGAAGCCCGCAACGAAGGTTTGACGAATCTCGATATCGAGGATCTGGTCAAGATGCGGATTTTCAAGATCGACGGCGAATTTATTCGTCAGGCACGTGCCGACGGCGTCCCGATCGAAGTCGAAAAGCTCGTCCAAAAACGGATCGGCGTCTATCGTAGTAAGGATTAATCTTCTAAATTATTGATCTTTAATTCAATTTTAATCACTTTGTAAAATAAAAACCGGAGGATAACGATAATGTTACGAAAAATATATGTTTTGATTTTGGTTGTTTCGGCAATCAATATTTTCGCACCGATTGCCCAAATGAAAACGGAGGACCAAAAAATATCCGAATCTATTGCCAAAGATACCAAAATCAAAGAATACAAATTTAGTATTCCATCCGGAAAAAAGGCGCGGCTGGTAGTTAAAACTATCGTAGACAGCGGCAGTGTGAGATTAAGGTTGATCGATCCCGAGAAAAATCCCAGATTTGGCATAAAAGTCAGCGCCGATAGAAAAGTTGCCGGTAAAGGACAGGGCGTTTCGGACGACCTTGATTCTATCACGGGCGAGTGGAGCGTGATTGTTAATGCCGATGAAGCGACCGGTAAATATGAAATTGTCTGGGAGCTTGTTGATTAAATAAATCGCCTACTTTCAACTAATTTTAACGCTTGAGTTCCAAGGTTAAAACAGGCGTGTTATTTTGGAATGATAATTTATAGTTGACGGGCGCGAAATTTATAATCAGCCGAGAAGGAGAAAGATTCGTCTTTCTCCTTTTTTGCGCGAAAAATATTTGATAGACGCGCCGCCCAGCCGCGTGATAAAATCATAGTCAGCTACTGAAACTTTTCTCAGCATCCTCAAAACAAATCCAAAGCGAGTTTTTAAGTAATTATGAAGAAGCTGTTTTTCTTGTCTGTCGTTCATCTATTCGTCTTTTTTTGCGTTTCCGAAAGCGTTAAAGCCACGATTTACGAGGTCAAACCGAACACGCCGCTCGACACGATCGCCGAAGTTCCGTGGGCGACCTTGCAGCCCGGCGACACGGTTTTGATCTATTGGAAACCGACTCCGTACAAGGAAAAATGGGTGATTTGCCGCCAGGGAACAGCGAGTTTGCCGATCACGGTGCGCGGCGTTGCGAACGGCAGCGGCGAATTGCCCGTGATCGACGGCAACGGCGCGGTGACGCCACTCAATTTAAATTTTCCGAGCGAACAGCGCGGCGTCATCAAGATCGGCAGCGCGAATATTCCCGCCGACACTTTACCGAAATATATCACGATCGAAAATCTCGACATCAGAAGCGCGCATCCGAATTATCAATTTACGGACGACGGCGGCGCGACCCAAACTTATTCGAGCGCGGCATCCGCGATCTACGTCGAAAAAGGCGAAAATATTACGCTTCGCAACAATATTTTCCACGACAGCGCAAACGGTTTTTTTGTCGCATCTTCCGATGAACTCGCTTCGCGCAATATCCTTGTCGAAGGCAATTATATTTACGATAACGGCATTGTCGGGAGCGCGTTTCAGCATAACAATTACACGGCGGCGATCGGCATAATCTTTCAATACAATCGTTTCGGACCGCCGAAAACAGGTGCCGTCGGTAACGCGCTGAAAGATCGTTCCGCCGGTTTGATCGTGCGTTATAACTGGATCGAAGCGGGCAATCGCCAACTTGATCTGGTTGACGGCGAAGACAGCATTTTGATTCGCAATGCGCCCGAATACCGAAAAACATTTGTTTACGGGAATATTTTGATCGAACCCGACGGCGCGGGAAATAATCAGATCACGCATTACGGCGGCGACAGCGGAAACACTCCGAATTACCGCAAAGGCACGCTTTATTTTTACAATAACACGATCGTTTCGACCCGTTCGGGCAATACGACGCTCTTTCGGCTTTCGACCAACGAAGAAACGTGCGACGCGCGCAACAACATCTTTTACAACACGGCTTCGGGAACGAATCTCGCGCTGATCGACGACACGGGAATTTTGACGATCTCGCACAACTGGCTCAAACCGAACTGGCGCATTTCGCACGGCACGCCGACCGGCACAGTCAATAATAATGGAACGAGCGTTCAGGGAACTTCGCCGAATTTCGTGAATGAAATTACGCAGGATTTTCGGCTCGCTTCAAATTCGGCGGCGATCAACGCGGGAACAAATTTGCTCGCCGATGTTTTGCCGGTCAACAATGTCATTCGCCATTACGTCAAACACCAGCAGAGCGAAGCGCGTCCGGTCAACGGAGTTTTAGACATCGGCGCCTATGAATTCGGAACTGCGTCCGTCCAGATCACCACAACAACCCTGCCAAACGTCTTGCGCAGCAAATCCTATAATCAAACGCTGCAATCTTCGGGCGGCACGGGCGCGATCACTTGGACGGTTTCGGCGGGAAGTTTGCCGCTCGGATTGCGGCTCGATCCGGCGACGGGAAAAATCTTCGGCAAAGTCGCGACGAAAGGAACGTGGAATTTCACGATCACGGCGCAGGACAGCCTGAATCAAACGGCGACCCAGAATTTTACGGTCAATGTGCGATTGTTTGCGGGAATTTGATTCAAAATTTTCGTAACTAAGCCCAAATCTTCGGACTTACGCTGTGATCATCAAACCAGATGCTCTTTTGTGTATTTATTTCGTCAACTAAACTTTTGAATTTATTGGTGTAGATAGTTCCGCCTTTCAAAAGTTCCGAAAATTCCGCTTTGATTTTATTTTCAAGGATTACCGTATCGCAAAAGTATTTCAAACGATGAAAGATAGGTTTCTTAACCGGTATTTGTCCACTAAAAAGACCCTGTTCATAGCCATACACAATTCTGCTCATTTCCGCGTTATAGGTTTTCTCGATTTCTGCGAGCGACCCGTTACTGTTTTTGCCATATTTTAACGGGTCTATTCCTTTGGAATAATTGTTTCGCAGCCAATGCAAACCTTGCAAAGCATTCCAATAAGTGGCAACGCGATGTCCGACATACGCTCCGGCGGCTTCTTGCACGACTTGATAAGTTCGCCCGACCTCTTCGCCATTTTGAAGTTTCGCGCCTTCATAATACGTTTCGGCGCTCGCAATCAGTTCCTTAGTTGCCCATTCATTCTCTCTCAAATCTATATAAGCGTGAGTCATCTCATGATAGAGAGTTTGTAACGAATCGGATTCCGGCATAAAATCAGAAGGGTCAAGATTATTCAAACTTTCAACCAAACCCGGCTCAAGGTGAATCTCATCGAAAATCGTATCGGTATAACTTGTTCCCTCCGATTTCTCCAATGTGTAAAATCTCCCGTAATTTGCCACTACATAGCGTAAATATTCAACCGGTAAATTATATTTCTCAGCAAGATTAATGATCGGAGGAATCTTTGTAGAGATGTCTTTCATCATCTTTCTTTCATAAATTTCACCCAAACCGCCCATATTTTGCCTCCTCTAAAAAGCCATTTAAACTGCAAGTAGAAAATTTACTTTAATTGCTTAAAGCTGTTGATTTGACTACTTGACCTTTAAACTTTTTAGATTTTGCCTTATCTCAAAAATTTTCTATTCGAACTGCTTCTTAAAATCGGCAAACTCTTGCTTAAAGGAATTCAATTCGGTTCGTAAACTTTCCAGTTCCTGTTCGAGTTTTTCAAAGCGTTCGTCGTTTGCCGTGCCGCGTGAAACTCGCTCAACCGGCGTGTAGGACGTCACTTCGCCCGACAAAAGATGCGCGTAACGGGCTTCTTTTTGTCCGGGCGCACGTTCGAGGCGCGTGATTAAAGGTTCGTCGCGTTTGAGCAGGGCTTCGAGCGTTTCGTTCGTGTCGTTGAGATCGCGGAAATCGTAGAGTCTGCCGGTGCGTTCCTTGATCTCGCCGATCGTTTGCGGTCCGCGCAGCATCAGCACGCACAAGACGGCGGTTTCCGACGGTTCGAGTTCAAAAACCTGCGGCAT
>CADEFG010000269.1 GCA_902826505.1 uncultured Acidobacteriota bacterium | reverse complement strand
ATTAAATCTTCTTTATCAAAGCTAACATCAATGGATTTTCGCAGTTTCTCAATTTTTGTTTTTTCATCTTTTTCACCGCTAAATAAATCATATTTTACAATTAATCCTTTTAGAAACTCATCACTTTGGACATATTGAATTTTAGAAGTTACTTCAACAGTCAATCCATTTTTATCAAGCGTTGCCGATTTGATAAAAAGATTTTGAGAAATGGCTGTCCAATCTACCATAACTAATGGTATAGAAATAAATAGTGTGATGACCAAAGCCGGAAGAATTAATCGCCATTTGTGTTTTTTCAAAAATTTGATGATTGGAATTTGATTATTTTCTTCGTTCATCTTAATTATTTCCTCCCCAAATTAATTCATTATTGAAAAACTCCTGTGCTTTTAAGTTTGTTTGATAAACTTTTTCGCCTAAACCGGTGGCGGAATATTTGCGGCGCGGAATGCCGATTTCGGGTAATGAGCGCGGTTCTTCGCGCGATTCGATGTAGCCTTTGTCGCCCATTCTTTGCAGCGTCACGTAAATTGTTCCGCGTTTGAGATTGCCTTCGGATGCTTCGACCATTTCAAGCCCGAACATTTCGCCTTTGCCGATGAGCATTTCAAGGATCAGCAGTTCTTTACGCGATAGTTTCGGAAATTCATTATTACTCATTGTTTCTCCTCTCTTACAAATATTAAGAGTTGACACTTACTTTAAATCAGAGAAATAATATTTGTCAACTAATTTCTTCAAAAATGCTGTTTTGAGTGTTTAGAATGAATTTTCCAAAAGACTTTTTACTTCGCTTAATTTCTCGTCCAAAATGCTCGGAACGTGCAGAATGATCCAGGCGGCAACGAAACTTCCGTCGGGCAAATGCGCCGTTTGATACGGGTGCGTCTTCTGGCTGTGCGGTTTCAGATTTTCCCAGAAAGATTGTTTTTCCGCGTTTGAGGCGTCGATCTTTGCTTTGAATTTTTCGCTGACTGTTTGCGGGAAAAAAGAGATTGCCGTGTGCGAAACTTGAAGTTTTGTCTGCTGCGCGATGCCGTTGACCATAATTGTCGAAGGCGTATAGCTCGTGCCGAACCAGATCAGATAGGGAACTTCCCTGCCCGCGGCGGGAAAAAACGAATTCGCGTAACATTGCCAGTATTTTTCTTTGCCGAGCGTTTCGAAAATATTAGGCGGCGGGTTCGGAACAGGCGAAAATTTGTTCGTTTTGAGCCAGCGTTCAAAACCGAGGCGTCTTTCGCGGTTGATCAAAAACATAAAAACGATCAAAAGCGGAATCGGCAGACAAAAGCTGAATTTGAGCGCGGGAATAAAGAACAGGATCGTCACAAAACCGAAAATTGCCAGAAAAATCTTGCTCAAACGCGGCGCGATCCGGTGCGCCGCGCCGAAAAAAAAAACGAACGGCGCGACGCCGAACAAGCCGATAAAAACCGGCACCGTTATATTTTCAGCGAGTCCAAAACCGAAAGCCGCCACACAAACGGCGCTCATAATGACGATGTAGATGACAGCCAAAAAATATTCAATTTTCAGAAACTTCTTCATCGTCGCGGTCAAAGGCTTTGCGCCATTCGGGAGCGATCTGTTCCAAAACCTTGCAGTCGCAGAAACCGCCGTTGCGCTGGAGCCAGGAGCTTAATTTGGGAAAATTCAGCCGGTTTTCCATCATATACTGCATCGAAAATCGGAGGCTGTGATTACATTCTTCGCGCGCGAGCTTAGCTTCGAGATAAAAGAAAAGTTCCTCGATGTCTTCCTGTCCGGTCGGCAAAGAATCTAAAAATTCTTCGAGCTCTCCGGTCGTCATCTGCGCTAAATTATCGATCTCTCTTTTTCGTAAAATCGCCATAACTTTATTATTCGGTCGGCAACCAAAATTTTGCAAACGAGAAAACTAATAGCGCGAGCAAAAAAAGCCAGCCAAAGAATTTGAAGACGGATTCGAGCGAGATTTTCAATCTTTCCAGCCACGCCAATTCGCTCAGGAATTCTTCCAGATATTCGGCAAACCAAATCCACAGAATCGGAAAAGTCGCCGTGTAAATCACCATCCAGACCGCCCCCGACACATTTCCGGGAGTCAATCGTCCGGCGGAAAAAATCTCCGACGCGAGATAAATTACCAACACCGCGAGCGACAGGCGTTTGTGCCAATCCCAAACAAAAATCCTGCCGAAAACGGGACCTTGTGAATTATTAAACTTTCTTTTCGACAATTCGTAATTCCTCCGCTTCTTTTTTTCTTTTGATGCCATCGCGTCCATCATATGAAATAAATTTCGGTAAAAAGACCGCCAATAATACGGTTCCGGTAACCGTTAAAATGCCGCCCGCGATAATCGATGTTTTGACATTGAAAAAATGGGCGACAATTCCCGCTTCGGCATCGCCGAGCATCGGTCCGGTCAAAAAACTTATCATTTCGATTCCCGCCAATCTTCCGCGCAAATGATCGGGAATCGTCTGATTCCAAACCGTCATTCTAAAGATTCCGCTGATCATATCGAAAAATCCAGCCATCGCCAAAAAAAACAATGCCAGATAAAGATTGGTTGAAAATCCAAAAAAAATGATCGAAATGCCCCACATTCCCGCTGCCAGAGTTATTGCCAAACCGTGGCGATTGACCCATTTTGCCCAACCCGATGTCAAAGTTGCGAGCAATGCGCCGATGGCGATCGACGAATAGAAAAATCCGACCGAACCCGCGCCGAAAGCAACTGCCAACGCCGGGAAAAGCGCTTTCGGCATTCCGAAAAGCATCGCGTTAATGTCAATCAGATAAGTTCCGAGCAATTCCTGACGGCTCAAGGCATAGCGAAAACCCTTTTTGATTGATTCAAAACTAACCGCATCGGCGTTTTCAGCCGGCGGAACCGCCTGAATCAGCCAAACCGCCGCGAGCGAGGCGGCAAATGACACAAAATCAATCGCATAAGCGAGTTTTGCGCCGAATTGGGCGACAATCAAACCGCCCAAAATCGGACTGATGATTGCGCCGAAATTAAACCGAATCGAATTCAGCGCGGCGGCAGCCGTCATTTGCTCGGGCGGCAGAATGCGCGGAATCAAGGCTTCAAACGAAGGTCTCTGTAAACCCGCCAAACCGGCGTGAAGCCCGACCGCCACGAATAAAACCCAGATTTGCGGGTTCGGCAAAAGCGCGTTTCCAAGCAAAATCGCGGTTGTCACGGTTTGCCCGATTTCCGTCACGCGAAGTATTTTCCGGCGATCGATCGCGTCCGCCAAGGCACCGCCGAGAAAAGCCAAGCCAAACATCGGCACAAATTCCGCAACGCCCAACAACCCGACCAAAAGATTTGAGTTGGTGAGTTGATACAACTGTACCGGAACGACCACGAAAGTCATCATCGTTCCGAAAAACGAAATAAGTTGACCGAAAAAAAGCAGGCGAAAATCCCTTGAAATCTTTAGGGGCGTAAAATCAATCAGCATAAATTTGTAAAGGACTAAGAAAACTTAGAAAATTTTTACTAAAATTTTAACCTATGAATTGTCTTAAGCCCACCAATTTTGGAAATGATCGCTTTTTTTTGAGCAATTTAGGATGTCTTGCGTATTCAGGGTTTGACGTAATCCGTCCAAAAGAATAGATAAGTCGCGTAAAGATTGATGATAAAAGAAAGTATGTAGGCAAGCCATTCATACCAGAGAATCTTTTTGGGGCTGTTTTCGAGAAAGATGATAAACATCCAGGGCAAAAGGATCATCGCGTAACGATAACCGAATTGCCAGCCGCCCGGATTGCCGTGAATCCAGAGCAGAAACGTCAGCACGATGATTGCCGTCCAAGCCGTGTATTTAAGGATTTTATCGCGTGCGCCGAAGCGTAACAAAAACAAAATAAACGGACTGCTCCACCAGATCGCGCCCCCAAAGCCCGACGGCACGAAATACGGATATGTCGCCAGACGTTTCCAGGGCGCGACGAACATTTCCATAAAATTCAACGGTATATAATAGATCGAAAAGATGCCGTAACGATACCAGGGCTCATCTAAAACGCCCGGAATTCGCGCGTAACCGAAATCCGTGAACGAGTGAAAACGGACGTAATTGTAAACCAGCGTCAAAACGCCCAAAACAAACGGAACGGCGCAAAACTTTGCAAGAACGGCGATTTGGTTTTTGGTTTTTGGTCTTTGGTCTTTGGTTTTCGGTTCGTCGGATTTGAAATTTGAAATTTGGAATTTGGAACCTCGCAGGAGGAGAAACATAAAAACGGGCGCGGTCAAAAGAATCTCCGTCCGGTTGCCGAAAGCGAGCGCGAAAAATAATCCGGCGAGCAGCGGGCGGCGATCATAAACCGTGAAATAGATCGCGCCGAGTTCGCCCAGCACAGCAAAGCCCAAAGCCAATTGCCACGCGCCCGCCATCGCCAGATTCGTCCACATCCAGGTTCCGAACAAAATCCCGCAAACGAGCAAGATTCTTTTTTTCCAATCAATTTCGTAATGTTCCGAGATTTTGACAAGAAACCGGCAAATCGCGCTTGCCGTCAGCGCCGCGATCAGCGGCACCGGCATCGTGTTGATGACGCCGAGCAGTTTGAAAAAAGCGAACGGAATCATCGTCAGAACGCTTCCGAGCGGAAAAACCGAATACCAGTTGCCTTCAAAAGGCACGAATTCATTGACCCACGAGGGCGGCTTTTCCTGAAAGGCGATCGCGCCATGCAAAATATTTTCCGCAACGCGAAACGTGTAGTCGTAATAATACTGCGGCTTCGGATTGCTGAAATAATAGATCAAAAACGTGCCGACGATGAGGCTGAAAATTAATGTTTCCGCATTTCGGGATTTGTTTTCCGCTTCAGGTTTCATTGTTTTCGACAGTGCGGATTTTAGCCGAATCAAGACGCTTTCGGCAACCGGAGCGTGTTTTATCCGATCATTTTTCGCGCTTCGTCAATCGCTTCCGTTAAGTTCGTAATTTGTCCGTCAAGCTGTTTTTCGTAAACCGCGTCAATAATTCTTTTAAACTCGGGCGAAGGGTTTAGCCCGAGTTCGATCAAATGTCTGCCCATCAAAATCGGCGGCGGAGCTTTGCGTTCGATGTCGAGTTCGCGAACTTTTTCGATAAACCATTCCTGCGCTTCCGCCTTAAACCATTGCGCTTTCGGCAGCCATTCGGGATTGCGCCCGAGACTGTCGGCTTTCGCCACGCGATAGAGCAGATCGGGTTCGACCTTTGCCGCCAACCGCCGAAACGCGCCGTCGCCGGGTTTCGATTTATAAAACATTCCGGGCGTCAGATGATAACGCACAAGCTGGACGATCTGATTCCGGACATCGTAACCGTCAAGCGTAAAAACCCCTAAAGTGTCGAGAAAAGAAAGCGTCGGTTCGACGCCGGCTTCGTCGTGCGCGTGCGAACGCCAGCGCCCGTCAAAAAAACGGGTCGTCGCGGGTTTTCCGAAATCGTGACAAAGCGCACCGAGCATCACCGTGACTTGCTTGGCAAATTCCAGCTCGTCGATCAATTTCCGCGCTTCATCAACAACCATCAGCGTATGAACGTCAACGTTTCCCTCGGGATGCCACTCTTTTTCCTGCGGAACGCCGACCAGCGCGGAGAGTTCGGGAAATAATTGTCCGGCGATATTCAAATCATAAAAATATCGTAAACCGATCGAAGGTTTGCGGGCTTTTAAGAGAAGTTTTTCGAGCTCGCCCCAGATTCTTTCCCGCGGCAGATCGGTGAGATCGATCGTGCGGCAAAGCGCTTGCGTTCCCGCTTCGATCTCGAATTCAAACCGGGCGGCAAACTGCGCCGCGCGCAAAACCCGCAGCGAATCTTCGGCAAAAGTTTCCGTTGAGACAACGCGCAGAAGTTTGTTTTTTATATCTTCTTGTCCGCCGTAGCAATCAATGATTTCGCCGGTCAGCGCGTCCTGCATGATCGCGTTGATCGTAAAATCGCGCCGCCGCGCCGCTTCTTCAAACGGCATCGACTGATCGCCTTCGATCACAAAACCTTTATGCCCGCGCCCGACTTTGCGTTCGCGGCGCGGCAGCGCGACGTCTAAATCCTGCCCGATCTTATAAACCGTGAATGCTTCGCCGACGACGTTGACTTCGCCGAAATGATTCAAAATCTCACGAAGTTTGGGGGGCGCGATGCCGTAAATTTCGACGTCCCAATCCTTTGGCTCAGCGCCCATCAATTCATCGCGGACGCAGCCGCCGACGAGCATTGCGCGCCCGCCGCCGGCGTCAACGATCCTGGCAAGTTCGATTACTTTTTTCGGCGGATTCATCATAATCTTCTGACTTTCAAAAGTTATAGTTTAGAAAATAAAAGACAAAATAAAAAGGCGAGTCCGAATTAACGAACCCGCCGAAAGGGAAAGAGTTACTATGAACCGCTAATCGTTGACGCGCTCAAAACCGGTGAACGTCAGGAAATAGACGAACGGCGTTCCGGGCGGCAGACGATTCGGGTCTTTGAAAGATTCTTCAAACGTCCAATCGCGGGTCGGCGGATTATAGACCGTGACATTCGGTTTATGCCGCGCGTTGCTGTTGAACGAATTGAAAAGATTGATCAGCGAACCCGAATAATTCAAACGGTCGCCCGACCAGGTTTCCAGAAAACGCTTAAAGTTAATAAGTCCGCCGTTTTGGCTGCCGGTTAGTCCGGCGCTCGGCGAATAACCGGTGATCGGGTCGCCGGCGAGCATCGCAAAACGCACTTGCGTATCCGAAGCCGTCCGGTTTGCCAGGTCATACGGCAGCGCAAAACTTTCGCCGTCGTTCCAGTTATTCGACAAAACCGTCACGGCATCGCCGACGATTGATGCCGGAATGTGCAAAGCCGTGTTTTGCGGAGCATACGCAGTTGATAAT
>CADEFG010000268.1 GCA_902826505.1 uncultured Acidobacteriota bacterium | reverse complement strand
AAAAGAAATGGTAATTTTGTTAGGTTTAAAAATACAAAAATTATAAAACGGATTCAAAAATAAATCTTGTGAACTATGAGAATATTTCAATTCTCACAGTAATTTATGATTCGCGGGGTTTAAAAACAGTTTGATTTTTTTAACAAGCCCGACTTTGTGAGGTTGTTTTACTAGGCAATTTTTTTAAATTCAAACCGTCAGAAAAAAAGGTCTGAAAAATTCGAAAAAAAAATGGAGAGAAATTATGCGATTTATAAATTCTGTTTCAATATTTGTGTTGATTTTACTTATTTTCGGTTTCGCCGCGGCACAAGACAAACCGACCGAAACACAGCCTTCGCCGACGCCCGAAAAAGACAAAGCGCGGTTAGAACTCGAAGCCGAAGCGATCGAGTTGGCGGATTCGGCGGCGATCGATGCAAATTCGCTCAAACTCTGGGAAAACCGGGCGCTGATCTATGCGCTTGCCGGCGATATGCTCTGGGCAACTGATCAAAAACGCGCCCGCATACTGTTTCGCAATGCGGCAAACGAATTATCCGTCGGCATTTCGGCACCAAAGGAAAAACCGAAGGATTATTTTGAAGATTATTCGTGGTGGCAGGATTTTTCGCCGCGCCATTCCGTTTTGCTGATAATTGCGACTTACGATGCCGATTGGGCATCGGAACTCTTGCAGGAAACGCGCCCGCCCGAACTCCAAGCCGCGCTCAGCGCGCAAAGTCAGACGCTGCCGCCAAACACCCAACCCAAAACACAAGTTCAAGCATTGACCGACCAGAAAAATAAATACAAAGTTCAGCGCGAACTCGAACTCGAACAGGGTTTTGCTGCCAAAGCCGCCGAACAAAATCCCGACAAAGCTGCCAAACTGATTCGTGAAAGCTTGAAAAAGGGCGTTTCGTTTTCGGCATTTTCGCTGATCCAAATGGTCAATCAAAAGGACGAAAAACTCGGTAAGTCGCTGCTTGACGAAGTTATGCAAAAACTTTTGGCGGCTGATTTTAAACAAAGTGAGAATGAATTGCGGGTGGCGGGTTTTCTGATAATGCAGTCGTCAAAACCCGAACTCTTCTCAAATGAAAATCCGAAATTTAAACCCTTCAAACTAGAGGATAAGCAGCTGAGAGACATGACCCTCAAAATTGCCGATAGTTTTTTGCAAAAAACCGATTTCCGAGGATTCTTCGAATTAAATATGTTTTTCCCGGCGATCGAAAAATATGCGCCCGAAAAAGTTCCGCTGCTCAAGCAAAAGGAAGCTTCAATTCAAAAACTTATCCCTGAAGAATCGCGTGGTTGGAACGAGGCGAACCGACTCATCAACGATGCTAACGCCAAACCCGAAAAGCTGATCGAAGAAGCGGAAAAATTCTCGGGCTATCAAAAATTCAATATTTACCGCGCCGCCGCCGCGAAACTGATCGAAGCCGGACAGGGCGAAAAAGCGCGAGAACTGATCCGCAATACGCCTGACAGCAAACAACGCGACGATGTTTTGAAATATATCGATGAAACACTTTCCGCCAAATCCATCAAAGAAGACAAGCTCGACGATGTCCAGAAAATCATCGCCAAAACCGAATCCGACAGCTCTAAAGTTAAATTATTAGTTGATTTAGCAGTCGGTTTCGAGAAAAAGAAAACCAAGGAAAGTCATGAAACCGCCGTCAAATTGATGGATGATGCGCGCCGCCTGGTCGCCGATTTCCCCGACCGCAACGAAGATGTTGACGATATTTTGAAACTCGCTTCGGGCTATGCGGTCATCGAACCCGACAAGGCTTTTCCGCATTTGACAACACTGGTTGAAATAACCAACGATTTGCTGACGGCAAAATCCCTTTTAGCCAAATACAACAAACGAAATGTGAATTTCAAACAAGGCGAACTGATTTTTACAAACAGTTTGGGCTACAACGTCAGTTCTTACACGCAATTCAATAAAGAATTGGGCTTGCTCGCCGCTGCCGATTTTGGACGGGCAAAGGGTTTGATCGATCAATTTCGCCGCGATGATGTCCGCATTTTATTGAAGATCATGCTGGCGCAAAGCATTTTAAAGGAAAAAATCGGTGCCGAAGGAGTTTCTTCCGTGACGGTCGAAGGTTTTTGACGGTGGGGGGAAAGTTTTTTTCCTGTCCATAAACTCGGAATCAATCAAATTCGGCTCGTTTTGCCGATTGAGCTTCGCCGACGCGCCCGATCTCGATTTCCGCTTTGAAATAATTTTCGCCGCAGACCGGCGCGTCAAACATACGCCGCAAAAGGTTGAGCTGCCCGACGTGCGTCAGGGCATCGGCAACCGGACCTTGAATAAGTTTTTCCGAGGGACTTTTTACGGGTTCGACCGACGCCAGAAAATCGTCAAAGGCTTTCACCGCCGCAAAAAATCTTTTTGTTTCATCTTTCCAGTGGCGCGGCGGCGCGTCTTTCCAGACGGTTTCGCCCTTTGCCATCGAGCGCGCCCAATCGAACAGATCGCCGATGTGCGCGAGAATTTCGAGCGGCGTCCGCGTCGTTTCAAAGGCTTTAAATCCGGCAAAACCGGCGGGCGCACCCTTGATCGCTTTGGCTCCGCGATAGGCAACCGTCGCCACGGTATGCCGCAAAAATTCTCGTTTTTGTGCTTCCATTTTTGTATTTCTTGGTGGTTTTTAAGTCAAAGTTATTGAAATTTGTTGCCGGTCGTGATGCCCAGCCAGTCGTCGGTGCGAAACGGCGAAGCGGGAAAACCGATCGAATTAAAAAGGTTGGCATCGACGGGGGCATCCGACCAGGCATATCTGACGGCAACCGGATTTTTTACTTTTTCACTATCAACAATGACTTTATCGCCCGCAATTTCAGCTTTCGCATAATAAAAAACTTTATCCGCGCCGGCAATTTCAAAGCCTTTCAAATAGCCGAATTTATCTTTGACCCGCAAGCCTTCGTAGACGAATTTGAATGAAACGAAGGCTTTACCGTTTTCAAATTTGACCGCCTCAAGCAGCGGGCTGCTGAACGGAATTTCCTGTCCAAAGGTTTGTTTCAAAGCATTCGCCGCCAGCCTTTTCCCGACATCCTGTTTGTTCGTCGGGTGAACGTCGAACGGATTTCCGATATCGGTCGTCACCGCCATGCCGGTTTTCGGCAGTTTTAAGGTCATCGTTTGCGCTTCGCGCAGTTCCGCCCAATTACTGCCGTCATTGCTGCTTTGATTGGCGCCGAAACTCGATAACTGGACAAAATAAAAAAAGAAATCGTCGTTCCATTTCTTGCGCCAGTCTTCGATCATCAGCGGAAAGGTTTTGCGGTATTGAAATGCGCGTCCGGCATTGGTTTCGCCCTGATACCAGAGCACACCGCGCAACGCAAACGGCACGAGCGGCGCGATCATTCCGTTATAGATCGCCGTGCCGACATTGTTGCTCGAATGCGCGTAGGAATGCGGTTCGGCAAACGACGGCATCAGATGCCAATTTTCTTTGGCAAGCGGAATCTTTTCGTCCTTTGTTTTGACAAAAACATCGTCCGCCGAACCTTGCAAACCGAGCCCGAACCATTCCGGCTCGATCGTTTTGTTCATTTTGACGACGATCCGGTTTTCGCCCGTTTTCCAGGAGTTTTTCGGCACGATTATCTCGCGTTTGCCCTTCAAAATTCCCGCGAAAATCTGTTTGCCGTTGATGTAAATTTCGTTGTAACTGTAGCTTTCGGCAAGTCCGAGTATCGTTTCTTGTCCAACAAAATTCGGCGGAATCTCAACTTTTCGCGCCATCAAACCGTTGCCGCGCCACGCCCAGATTCCCTGCCAGTCCCATTGCCACATCGGGCTGCCCCGATGCCATTTCGAAAAATCGTAATCGGCTTCCGTGTATTTCTTTTCGTCCGCCGAAGTCGGATTTAAGTTCGCATCGCCGAGCGTGATCTTTTTGACGTTTCGTTCAAGCATCGCGTCGGCTTCCGCCCAATTTTTCGGCAGATTTTGCCCGTAAGTGTCGAGTTCGTCCGACGCAAGCATTCCGTCTTTCGAGATCCAGCCTTCGATCTGCGAACCGCCCCACGATGAATGGACAAGTCCGATCGGGATTTTTAGTTTTTGATAAACTTCGCGCGCAAAAAAGAAACCAACCGCCGTAAAATCACCGACCGTTTCCGGTGAGCTCGCTTTCCATTCGCCCGATTTCAGATCTATCTGTGGTTCGATCTCGACATTGTGTTCGACAAAAAAATGCCGGATTTGCGGAAAATCCGCATTTTTCCGCTCCGAAGCGAAATTGTCCGATTGTTTGACCGTCCATTCCATATTCGATTGTCCCGAACAAAGCCAAACTTCGCCGATCAAAACGTCTTTGACCGTTAAATTTCCCGATTTCGCCGCGACTTTCAGTTCAAACGGACCGCCCGCTTCGAGCGGCGCGAATTCGACCGTAAATTTGCCGCTCGCGTCCGCTTGCGTTTGTTTATTTTGTCCGGCGAGCGTGACCGTCACGCTTTCGTTCTGATTTGCCCAGCCCCACACCGGAATCGTTTTCTGGCGCTGCAAGACAATATGATCGGAAAAAAGCCGCGCCAGTTTGACCTCGGCAAAGATCGCCGTATTTCCAAACAAAAGGAAGCAAAAAAGCGCGCCGACGAAACTTATCGCAAACGAAAATCTGCCCGAATTTTTCATAATTTTCCAGATAAAAGCGCAAAAAAGCAAGCGTTTTTAATCGAGTTTTATTTCAAACAAACTGAGCGTGATGCCGTCGTAATGTTTCGGCAAATCCGCCGATTTCGTCGGCGTGATGACGCCCAGAAATTCAAAACCGCAAGCCGTATAATAATCGATCAGCTTTTGATTATCGCCCCAGGTGTCCATCCGGACAAATTTTTTGCCGATCGATCTTGCGTAATCTTTCGACCAATCAGTGATTATTGGCACGAATTTCTGCCCGCGAAATTCGGGATTCGTGACAATGCGGTGAATATAAATTGAAGGCTCAACGCTTTTTTCCTTCCAGATCAGCGGATCGTCGAAAGCAACCGAAAAAATACAGGCGATTTTTTTATCAACGACCATTTTCCAATGTCTTTTTTCGGCGATTTCGCGGGTTATCAGCGTGCGGTCAAACGGCAGCCACGCTTTATGAAAGACGGTTTTCTGAAACTCGATCGCCGCGTCGTAAAGCCTGAAAATCTCGTCAAAATCTCCCGTTTCGCTGTTTAGAAACTCCATAAAACTTTTTTTAGCCACGAATGCACACGAAGGGACACGAATTTTTTAATTTATTTGTGAAAATTCGTGTTTATTCGTGGCTAAACTCTTCTTTGGTTTGCGCTTTCCGCGATCAATTTTCCGAGCCTTTTTTCGCGCGTCGCTTCTTGCTTGGCGGTCATCACCCAATTGATCATTTGTTTTTTGTACCAATTCGCCTGTTTTTCGAAAAACTCCCAAGCCTTTTCGTTTGATTTAAAGAGGTTTTCAAATTCGGCGGAAAATTGTTTCAACTCGGTTTCATACGCGTAAATCGCCGATTTTGATTCTTTGCGTTTTTCAAATGCCGCGATTCCCGAAGGCTTCATCAAACTTTTTTCCGTCAAAACCCGAACCTTTTCAATATTGACCGCGCTCCAATTACTGCTCGCGCGACGCGGCGTAAAACGATTCGAATAACTTTCCTCATCAACTTTGCGCCGCACGCCGTCGATCCACCCGAAACACAAAGCCTGATCGACCGCTTCCGACCAGGTCATCGATTGTTTACCCGATTTGATATTGTAAAACCCAACGATCAATTCAGATTCTTTGTCGTGATTTTCCTCAAGCCATCGGCGGAAATCGTCTTGTGTCGGAAAGAATTTCTTTTTCATCAAATTCTATTAATTTTTGAATATCTATTGATTCGTTTAATTATTAATCTAACATTTTGAGCATTTCTACCAACAGAAACTACTGAAGATCGCTGATCAGGATCGCAAATACTATTTACAAGAATATTATTTCCAACAAAAATTATCGTAACTTGTTCTCCCCAACTTTTTCCGGAAAACGGCGTTTTAGCGATAATCACTTTTGAGGTATTTGTCGATATCTGCCATCCGTATTTATAACTGATCTTTTCAATTATTTTACCAAATTCTTCCCTACTTATTTTTGTTTTAATTGTTGTCAGTTTCAGACGTTTTTTTTGTACGAAATAAAGATTGTTCCGACAATTGCAAATACCGGAGAAAGCCAAAGAACTCCATAATTTTTATTACTTGCTGGATCAAATATTTGATAAAACAAAATCATTAGCGGCACAAAAACGGCAAATACGAATGACCACAAAACAATTGAAAAATGAGTTGCTTTTTGCCACAACGATAATTGTAATTCTTTTATTTCTCTTGATTTTTCTATTAAATCATTTTCCATTCCGAGAGCAAATAAAGTAAATAAAAGTTAAAAGCCGGTTCTTCGTAAATGCCGTAAATATCGGGCAAAACTGTGTAGGTTTTACGCTAAAGCGGTTTCTAAATTTTGTTCTTTACATTCTACGGCGGCTTTTTCAACATCATCGATGATTCCTTCGAGTTCGTCCTTGGTCGCGCCGAAAATTCTTTCGATTTCCTTTTCGTCTAAGTTTTTTGTCGCGTAATTCAAAGCGATTTCAAAAACCTGCAATTCGTCGAGCGACAATTCAACTTCGGCGAGTTCGACCGATGCGATTGATTTTGTTTTTAATACTTTCATATTTATTTCAATATTTCGGGCAAATCTTCCCGCAAAATAATTTCCCATTTGCCTGATTTTTGACGTTCAAAACGATTGTGTTTGGTTGTCCGAAAACTCGTGTGATGCAAATTTTCAACAGTAAAAATATGCGTCCGTCCGCGACTCCCAACGAAAACATAATAACCCGATTCTATATCAAAATAAATCTCAT
>CADEFG010000267.1 GCA_902826505.1 uncultured Acidobacteriota bacterium | reverse complement strand
GGATTTTCAAAATAAAAATCGGCGCCTGAAACATCGATCGCAACGGCTTTGTTTTCGGTCGGCAAAACAGATAGAACCATCGCTTGTTTTTCGATCTTGACCGTTTCCGATTTCGAGAAAGCCTTCGGCGCGGGCTGAACGCAAAAACATTCGTCGTTTGATCCGAGTTTTTGAACCTTTTCGGACGAATCGGTTTCCGCTTTTGTTTCCGAATGTTCGTGACACGACGAAATTTCGGGTGCGGCTTTTTTCGTGTGATGCGAGCAGATGCAAGCCGCGACCGAAGACACAAATAGAGATAAAATAATCAAACAGCCGACGGCAATTTTTTTTGATCTTTTCATATCTCTCTTTTCACGGTTCGACGCGCTTTGTAACTATTTGAATTTAGCATTACACCGGAAACTATTTCAATCGCAAAACAGATTTCGCCGATTTAAAACCCCGCCCAAAACATCAAACTTTCGCGAGCCCTGGATAATTTTACAACCTGACACCGGGTATTAAGTCAAGCACAAATTTTAGAAAGCACAAATTTAGGTTAGTGATTGCTTACTTGCTTTTTAAAATCATTTCAATTACAAATAACTTTAATGCACATTATTTGGACACCGAAGACGAATCAATCGCCGTATCTGTTTCGCCAAGCCGCCGAATGGAACGGTATCAAAGTTCATCGCGCCAAAGTTTTGCCGGGGGCAATGCTTGAGCATACGGCTTTGAGCCACGAGATCAATATTTCGATTTCGGGCAATCTGACGACGGAGAAAAGTTCTTCGTGCGGCAAACGGATCGTCACGAAAGGCGGTGCGGGCAATCTCTGTCTGACGCCTGCCGGACAAGCGGTCGGCGCACACTGGGAAAAGCCGCTCGACAATATGGGAATCTTGCTCAAACCCGATTTCGTTTCAAAAATAGCGGTTGAAAATCGTTTTTCTTCAAATTTCGAGTTTTCCGAAGTTTATAAAGACAATGACCCGCTGATTCAGCATATCGGTTTGGCTTTGCTCGCCGAATCAGAATCCGAATCTTCCGCCGGCAGACTTTACGCCGATTCGCTGATCCAGACCTTGACCTTGCATCTACTCAAAAATTACAGCAACGCGAGTTCCGTACAGGAAAATTTGGGCGGACTTTCGGGCTATAAACTGCGCCGCGTGCAGGAATTTATCAACGCGAATCTCGAAGAAGATCTCTCTTTGGCGGAAATCGCCGAAGTTGCCGATCTCAGCCAATTTCATTTCGCCCGCGCTTTTCGCAAATCGATGGGTCAAACGCCGCAGCAATATTTGATGGAGCGGCGGATCGAACGCGCCAAAGAGCTGCTCGCCAAAAACGAGCTGCCGATCGTCGAGATCAGTCTGCGGACGGGTTTTAAAAATCAAAGCCATTTCACGACGCTTTTCCGCAAATTCACGAATTTCACGCCGAAACTCTGGCGCGAAATGAAACTCGTTTAAGAATGGATAATGGTTAATTGATAATTGATAATGTTTGATTTCCTAAATTATCAATTATCCATTTTCCATTGTTTAAGCAATTTCAGAACAGAAACCGCAAACAGCCGAAAGATTTTCGATCAGCGTATTTTCTAAAATCGTTTCAGACTAAAAAAGTCTGAGGAGATTAAAGGGAATGAAACGATTATTTTTGAGCATTTTTGTTATTTTGACGATTTCGGTTTTGAGCGCTGCGGCGCAAAGCCTCGCAACGCGCCGGGCTTTTGAAAAAGGATTGGAACTGGCAAACGCCGCGAAATTTGAAACGGCACTCGATAGTTTCAAAAGATCGCAGACGCTTGCCGACATTGAAGACGCTGCGGCGAATTATCGCGCGAAAATCCATTTCAATATCGGCGTTTGCTTTTATCAACTAAAACAAAACGGCAAAGCCGCCCGGGAATTCGAAGAAGCGATCCGGCTCGCAAACGGCGATTACGAAAAAGCGTTTTACGCGCTCGGAATGGCGCAGGCGGAACTAAAAAACTGGAGCAAATCGGAAGAAGCCTTTCGCGGCGCGATCCGCCTGAACAAACGCAACGGCGAAGCGTGGTTCGATCTGGCGTTTGTTTATCTGGCACAAAACGATTACGATGCTGCCAAACAGGCATTTCAAAAATCGGTCGAACTAAAATCCGTCGCATCAATGATCGGACATAACAATCTCGGCGTGATTTTGGCGATAAACGGTGATATAGATTCGGCAGTCAGGGAATTTGAAACGGCTTTGAAAAAATCGAACGGTAAATTCGCGGTCGCCGAACGCAATTTGCAATTCTGCAAAGCGCTCGGGCAAAATTTCAGTCAGGATTTGGTGGCAAAATTGGAATTCGGTAAATAGTCTCAAGTCCCAAGTTTCAAGCCTCGAGTTTTAAGATGAAGTTGTCCGTTAACTTGGGATTTGGGATTTGGGACTTGGAACTTGGGACTTCAAAAAGAGGAGAAAATATGGACAAACAAAACGATGTGATGGCGATCTTAAAACTTTACGAACTCAGGCGCGACGAGAAAATGCGGGCGGCGCGGGCTTGGTATTTTTCGCACTTCGCGCCAACATCGGCGCTGGATATTATCGCGCTTTATCGCGGCGGCGAACGCGCGAGCGCGAATTTTCGGATGATCACTTCGTATTGGGATATGGCTTCGTCGTTTGTTCTGAACGGCGGCATCGACGAAAAGATGTTTTTCGATGCGGGCACCGAACATATTTTCGTTTACTCGAAAATCCAGCCTTTCCTCGCGGAAATCCGCCAGCTTTTTCACGAGCCCGATTATTTGATAAATCTCGAAACTCTGGCGCTGAAGGCTCCGAACATCGAAGCCAAACTCGAATCGCGAAAACGGCTCGCGGCGCTCTGGTCGCAAGAAGAAAAGGAACTTTCGGCAAGCGAAAAAACCTAGAAACCAAATTCCAAATTTAAGGCGGCGCGCAAAAAAGACAAGTTGACGGAATAAAAAATGTCTTTTTGCCTAGTTTTTATCGGCATTTCATAAAATAAATTTTTTTGTTTTTTTTTCAGACTTTTCCCAAAACCTTCGTGTCTAAGTTAGCCATAAGAAGAGCAGAGAACACTTCTTAAATAAGGCTCGCGGTGTGCCTGAAAAACGCCGCCATGAAAAAAGGAGAAAAATTATGAGAACAATCAAATGGATACGAAATTTAGTTTTGGGAATGGCAATCATCTGCGGTGTGCAAAGCACGGCGTTTGCCGTGCAGGCGATCGCGACGGTCGGTCCGAACACGTCGGCGCCGAATGTCTTTTACGCGGGCGGCGCCGGCGGAGTTTTGAACATCGCCACGAACAATGCTTTTCTGCGCAGTAAAGTCGGTTTTGGATTTAACCCGAACGTGTCGGTTCAATTTACCCCGATGATCGGAATGCCGGCAACCTACGTCTTCAACGGCGACGGCGTCTGGCACTTATGGCTCCGCGATCCGAACAACGGACTGATCGGTTTCCAGGTGACCGATAACGCGACGGGCAATATTTTGCTGCGCGGCAGATTTCAAAGAGCGATTCTGCACGGGCGCACCGGTTCGTCTTCGCTCGCGATAACTTTGCCGCAGGACGATGTTATCTATGACGGGCAATCGGCGGCGTTGCCGGACGGCGCCGGATTGGTGAACGGTTCGCTTTCGATCGCGGTGCTTTCGCAAGTGCCGGTCATTGCCGATCCGAATATGGGACCGGCTGGCTTTAACGCCAACGGCGACATCAATTTCGGGATTGATTAATCGTTCAAATCGGCGAAACATCAGGCGGCAAACTTTCCGCCTGATGTTTCTTTTTTGTCGGCGATGAGACAAAAAGAAAATCATTGCGGCATCAAAAAAATTTGGACTGAGAGGCGCGCCCGATTTTACGCAGCGGCGGGCGTTCGGGCGAACGCCCGCCAGTAGCCGTTAGCGAATTTTTATCCGCGTTGATCTGTGATAATCTGTTGTTTCACCGATGAAAAAATACGTCATCAAACGCGACGAAGGCTCACTGCCCGAAAAACTGACCCGTTACCGCGAGGAATTGAATGCCGAGCAGTTTCGCGTCGTGACGGCAAAACCCGGCGCGGCGCTCGTCGTCGCCGGCGCGGGAACGGGCAAGACGCGGACGATCACTTACCGCGTTGCCTATCTGATCGAGCAGGGCGTTTCGCCGCAAAAGATTCTGCTCGCGACTTTTACGAATCGGGCGGCACGTGAAATGCTGCGGCGCGTTGAAAACTTAACCGGTTCGCAAAACGTTCATCGCGTTTGGGGCGGAACGTTTCACCGGATCGCGAATCTGATCCTGCGCCGTCACGCCGTTTCGATCGGTTATTCGTCGAATTATTCGATTCTCGACGCGGAAGACGCCAAGGAGTTCGTCAACGTCTGCATCGACGAAGCCGGAATCGACACGAAAGCCAAGCGTTTTCCAAAGGCGGAAGTCATTCAGGACATAATTTCCTACGCCAACAATACCGACCGCGCGATCGAAAACGTGATCGTCGGCAAATATCCGTATTTCGAGATGCTCACACAACAGATCAAGCGCGTTGACCTGATTTTTCAAGAGCGCAAAAAAGAGCGAAACGTGATGGATTACGACGATCTGCTCTTGAATTGGAAACGTCTTTTGGTCGAAAAACCCGACATCGCCGATCTTTACGCCGAACAGTTTCAGCATATCTTGGTTGACGAATATCAGGACACGAATCGTCTGCAAGCCGAGATCATCGATCTGCTCGCCGTCAAACACCGCAACGTGATGGTCGTCGGCGACGACGCGCAATCGATTTTCGCGTGGCGTGGCGCGGAATTTACGAATATCTACGAATTTCCCGAACGCTACCCGGAAACGGAAGTTTACAAACTCGAAACGAATTACCGCTCAACGCCCGAAATTCTCGGACTCGCCAATACTTCGATCGCCTGCAACCGCAAACAATTTCCGAAAATGCTCAAGGCGGTCAAAAAATCGCGCGATTTCAAACCGGCGATGATTCCCTGCGCAAACGTCGAACAGCAATCGGCATTTATCGCGTCGCGGATTTTGGAGTTAAGGGACGAAGGCGTTTCGCTCGAAGAAATCGCCGTCATGTATCGCTCGCATTATCATTCGCTCGAACTGCAACTCGAACTGACGCGCCGCAATATTCCGTACCGCGTGCAATCGGGCGTCCGATTTTTTGAGCAGGCGCATTTGAAAGATGTCATTTCGTATCTGCGGATCATCGTCAACCCGCGCGACGAATTGGCGTGGAAACGCATTTTAAAGATGATTCCGAGTGTCGGCAACGCGACCGCGAACCGGATTTATGAAAGCATGGTTTTGTCAGAACCTCCTGCGGTAGCGGGCGGTTTAACGCGCATTTCTAAAACCAATGTTTCAAACGATAAACTTCAACCATCCGCTACCGTAGATGGTTCTGACAGGTTGACGGTTACGCTTCCTGCATCGCTCAATCGTTTGCAGAGTAAACAAGTGTGGCAGGAATTCGTTAAACTGCTCGAACTTTTAACCACGGACGAAAACCGCAACAACCCGGCGAAACAGATCGAGCTGATCTTGACGAACGGTTACGAACAGCATTTGCAGGAAACTTTCGAAAACGCCGAGGCGCGGCTCGAAGATTTGCGCCAGCTTGTTTTATACGCGAGCCGTTACGATTCGACCGAAAGTTTCTTAAGCGAACTCGCGCTGCTTTCGACCGAACGATTCAAAGAACCGACCGGCATTACGGGCGAAGACGTCATTCAGGGCGGCGAAGAAGACGAGCTTTTGACTTTAACGAGCGTTCATCAGGCAAAAGGTTTGGAATGGAAAGCCGTCTTTCTGATCTGGGCGGCGGAAGGCAAATTCCCTTCTCCGCGCAGCTTAAAAGAAATCGACTCGGAAGAAGAAGAACGCCGTCTCTGGTATGTTGCCTTAACGCGGGCGCAGGACGAGCTTTATCTGACCTATCCGCTGATGATGGTCGATTATTCGCGCCAGGTTATCCTGCAAAAACCGTCGCGCTTTATCATGGAATGCCCGCCCGCGCTCTTTGAAGTTTGGAGCCTCGAAGAAGAAGCGCCCGCCTTTGACGCGCCGCTTGAGATCGAAGACCGGAAACAGGAATTTTTAAACTAAAAGCGAGTTACCCGACCAGCCGCGTAAAATCACTCGCCCACGCGAAAATTCACGCGTTTTCAGCCGTCTAAACTTCTCTTAAATTCTTCAAATCTTTCATTTTACTGCCTTCCGACAGGCACCGCCGAAGGAACGCTGTTTGCACTCAAAAAAAGCGGAGGTAAAAATTTATGAAACCCATATTTTACCCGCTTTTTATAGCTTTCGTGATTTTGGTCGGCGCACTTACCGTATTCGCGCAAAGCGGCAATTCCGTGATGATCTACAATCAAACGAAAACCGGCTCGGAAGAAAGCGCGGTCGGAAACGCTTTTGAACAGGCGCTGATTAAAGGCTTGCAGGAAAAATACCCGTGCGTCGATTGGATGAACGAGCAGCTTCTCAAAGACGCGCTTCAAAAGCTGCGCGAAAAAGAAGCGTTGACGGGCGAGCTCGATCAGACGGCATTGGCGGAACTCGGCAACTCGGTCGGCGCGGATTTTATCATTATCGTAAAGGTCACGACTCTGCCGAACGGTCAAACGGTCGTTTCCGCCGCTGTTCTCGACTTCAAAAAAGGCGGCAAACGCGTCGCGGACCGACTCGAAACCGCCGCGAGCGGCGATGATGCTTACACTGCCGCGCAAAAACTCGCCGATCAGATCTTAGCGGATATGGCGACACCTTTTCGCGGGCAGTGCGATGCGCGTTGGACGGGGACGATCACTTATATTCAAAAAACTTTTAAGAACAAAACCGTAAACCAAGATATAACAAGCATTAATAAAATCACGGCGACAAATTCGGAGGATTACGAACATCG
>CADEFG010000266.1 GCA_902826505.1 uncultured Acidobacteriota bacterium | reverse complement strand
GGCAGACGGAAACCGTTGACGACGCGGCACTGGAAAAGTTGATGGACGCGCTGACTGACGAAGATTGGAGGGCGATCGAAAACCGATACGATCCGCAAGCGTGGAATTTGCCGATACAGGAAGGAGAAAATTTATGAGCGGAATCGCCCAAATCATCAAAACAAAAGTCAACGAGGCGAGTCGTAGCGAGCAGCAGCAGCCGGTCAAACCCGTCCAAGCCTGCCCGAATAAAAATTGGATCGAACTCATCTATAAATACGACAGCCGCCGCGCGGTCAGCGGCGCGACCTATCAAATCTTTGACGCCAACAGCAATCAAAGTCTGGCAAGCGGCTCACTCGACAATATGGGTTTCGTCCGCGTCGAAGGTTTGCCCGACAGCGCGACCAACGTCAAATTTTTGTTCAGTTCCGACCCGAAACCGTTCGAGATCTTTCCGGGTTATAAACCGAACCCGCACAATCTGACGCCCGAAAGCACCGAGGTCAAAGAAGAAGACGGCACGATCGTCTCGGTCGCGAAATGGATCGGCACCTCGCTCGCCGGAGATTTTGCCGACGACCAGAGTTTCGGGCAGATCGCGTTCGGGACGGTCGTGACATTGGTGCCGGTCGTCGATCAGGTCGGCGATGTCCGCGACATTGTTGCCAATCTCCACCGGTTGACCGTGCGCCGCCAATACAACGAATTTTCGCCCTGGTTTTCGCTCGTCGTGACGATCATCGGCTGTGTGCCCGAAATCGGTTCGGTCATCAAAGGCATCGTCAAAGCAATTTATAAGGCGATCAAAAACGGCGCGAAAAAATTACCTCTGAAAAAACTGATCCGGCTGCTCAATTCGGTCGGCGAAGGCAATGTGATCCGATTCCTGCGCGAATTTTTGGAGAAAATCGAGGGTCACGGACAGGATGTGGCGGAAAAGATCGTCAAAATGCTCGACGCGCTCAGGGCAAAGCTCGAAAACTGGCGCAAACTGGCGTTCGGAAAAGCCGAAAAGATGCTCGACGAACTGCTCGAAAATGTTGCCGAAGTTTACCGGCGCGTGCCCGAAATGGTTCAAAAAGTGATCGACTGGATCGCGACCAATTTAAACAACACGCTCTGGGACGCCGGAGATTTTATGATGAAAGGCGTGACGCGCACGCGCAACGGCGCCAAACAGCTCAAAGAAGGATTTTTGCGCGTGACCGGCATCGAGCTTCGCAAACTCGCTCAAAAAGCCGGAATGAAACCCGAACATATCGAGAAACTTGCCGAGCATTGCCAGAAAAAAGGACGGATGGTCGTCGTCCGCGCGAGCAACACGGACGCGCTCAAATTTCAAGGGAAAACCGGACACCTGCCAAAGCCGCTGCCCGTCAAACTAAAAACCGCCAAAGATGATTTCCCCGAAGAAATCAGAGGGCTGGTCGTCAAACCCAAAGAACCGATGAAAGATTGGGAACGCGAAAATATGGAATATTTATTGGCGCACGGGTACAGATTTGACGAAAAAACAAAAGTTTTGCTCGACAAAGACGGGAATGTTTTTTACGGCGATTACGATGTTCAGAGCGTTCACCGGCGCGTTGAATATACCGACCCCGAAACGGGCAAAACGGAAACCACATACGTCAACGAATTTTCAAATCCCGATGATGAGGTCGAGGTCATTTCGGAAATGAATAAAGATGTGGTCGGCGATATTCCCGAACCGCAGCGTCCGTTTCAACACGGTGCCGAAAGCGATTACCGTGTCAAGCTCGATGAAAACGGCAATGTTTTGAAAGACGAACTCGGCAAACCATTGACGGTCAAAGTGGACGAACTGAACACGGGCGGAAAAGGCGGCAAACAAATGAAAGCCCAAGAGGATTACAAGCTCGGCAGGCAGCCCGGCAGCGATGAAAAATATCTCGTGGTCGACGCCGACGGCAATTACAAGGTCGTCGAAAATCCCGGTGAATTAAAAAAGATTCTCGACGAAGCGGGCTTGCCCTGGGAATACGATTCGACTTTTGCGACCGCACCGGCAAATGCCGCGAAAGCCGCCAATTAATTTGAGTTTGATCTATCAGATCGAAGATTTATTTAAGAGGAGAAGAAATTTATGTTGCCGAAAGTTCACCCAAGACGGCGGTCAGAGACCGCCTCTAAACGGTTGCGTTTATTATTTTTGATTTATGCACAGCCTTCATTTATTTAAGAGGAGAAGAAATTTATGCCGACCGGACCAGCCGCCCGCGTGACTGACAATGTTGCTCATCCGCTGCCGCCCGTTTTATCGCCGGGTCCGGGCAGCTTGAATGTCATCATCGGTTTTCTGCCCGCGTGGCGCGGAATACCGCTCGCCGCCGCCGCCGCCCTGCAAGCCGCTAAACCGTCGGCAGATATTGCCGTTCAAGCCGCAGTCACGGCAACGCTTGCCGCCGCCGGAACGCCCGGCGCGCCTGCCGCTTATGCCGCCGAACAAGCGACCAAAACGGCGGTTCTGGCTTCGATGTCCAACGCGATCACAGCCGCTTCAGCCGGCGCGGATATTCATCTCTGTGCGACACCTTCGCCGGTTCCGCCGCACGGCGCGGGCGTCGTCATCAACGGTTCGGCGACCGTGTTGATAAATAACCTGCCGGCGTCTCGTTCGGGCGATACGATTCTCGAAGCGCTCGGTCCGCCGAACACGATCGCCCGGGGCGCAACGACCGTGATCATCGGCGGTTAATTTCGGTTGCCTTTTTTTGGGCGGCGGAATTGGGCTTTGGGTTCAATAATTTACAATTCCGAGTTTCGGCTTCCCAATTTCAAAACCGATCTGTTTTGCCTTTTTACTTTTGGGCGCCGACTGTTTTACCATAAAAATTTGTTTAATATGGAAATTGAAATAGCCATCGCCGTTCTGATTCTGGTCGCGCTCGTTTTTTTGGCGACGATCGACATGGCGTTTTCACAGCTTTCCGATGTCAGTTTGCGGCGTCTTTCCGCCGAATCCGAAGAAGATCAAAACCCGAAAGGCGCGGATTTTCTCCGTGAGATTCTGGAAAATCGTCCGCGTTTTCGCTTTGCGCTCTCGTCAACAATTCAGATTTTACTGATTGGTTTTGCCGTGTTGGTCACGATAATCATTCTGCAATTAACCGAAAATCATATTAATCGTATTCTCTTTTCGCTGCTTGTCAGCCTCATTCTTTCAGTCATTTTTCGCCAAATTTTTCCGCGCCTGATCATCTGGAAAAATCCGGAAAATAAATTGATGTTTCTGCTCCCGCTGGTGCGCCCGATTTATGCGGTCGTTTCGCTCCTCGTCAATCCGTTCGTCACCAAATTAAAGGCAAAAGAACAGCACAAACTTGAAACGACCGTCACGCCCGATTCGACCGAAGAAAAAACCGACGACAATAACGACGATTTTCAGGCGTTGATGGAAGTTGGCGAAGCCGAAGGAATCATCGAAGAAAAAGAACGCGAATTGATCGAAACGATGATCGAGTTTTCGGAAACCAAAGCCGGTGAAATCATGACTCCGCGCACCGAAATCTGCGGTTTGCCGATCGAGGCAACCGTCAAGCAGGCGCGCGATCTGATCATCAATGAAAAATATTCGCGACTGCCCGTTTTTCGTGATAATACGGATAATATCGAGGGCATTCTCTATGTCCGCGATCTGTTGAATGCCTGGGCGGACGGCAAGGAAAACGAATCGATCGAAAATCTGATGCGCGACGCGTTTTTTATTCCCGAAACGAAATCGGCTTCCGAGCTTCTGAAAAATATGCAGACCAATCACGTTCAGATCGCGATCGTGATTGATGAATACGGCGGCGTCGCGGGACTCGTGACGGTCGAGGATATTCTCGAAGAGATCGTCGGCGAAATCGAGGACGAAGATATCGAACAGGAAGAGATCATCGAGATCATCGAAGGCGCGGACGGTTATTTCGACGTTCTCGGCTCGACCGAGATCGGAAAGATCGAACGGCTTTTCGATATGGAGATCGAGGACGACGATTTTACGACCATTGCCGGCTTCGTGACGAGCGAACTCGGTTATGTTCCGAAACCACACGAAAAATTAATTTTGCGCGGTCTGAAGATCGAAATTCTCAAAGCCGACGAAAAACGCATTCATCTATTGCGTTTGCGAAAAGCCACCGAAGCCGAGATTTCAGGTGAAAAATCATCCGAAGTTTCCAAATAAAGTTCGCTCACAAAAGCGTTCAGAGCACTTTACCTGCAAACAAAAACGGGTTATCTTTGCTGTGGACAAAAAAGTTCGGCTTGAAGAACAATAAAGTTCATCTTTTCTAAAAGTTACTACCTGTTTGGGTGGTGAATTTCCCGTCATTGTCAAATATTATTGTATCAATCGAAAAACGATCGATCTTTTTCGATTGCGTTGTTTCAAACTAAAATTTTGTGAGGACTAAACATGAATAAACTAAAAACCAATTTCTTTTTAACCGCGCTGCTCGCCTGCGGCTTGATGATCTTTGCCAATTGCGGCGGCGGTTCGACACCGGCAACCAACAGCGCGACGACGACTTCGGGCGACAGCATCGGCGTTGCCGAATGCGATGAATACATCAAAAAATGGGAAGCCTGTTTAACCAAAATCGCCAAAGACGCACCGCAGGCGCAAGCCGGTCTGAAAACCGCCTTTGACGCCCAACGCAAAGCTTTTAAAGATGCGGCGGCAAACCCGCAAAGCAAAGCGACTTTGCCGGCGACCTGCAAACAGGCGATCGAAACATCCAAAGCCTCAACCGCTGCGTATAGTTGCCAGTGGTAATGATTTAACTTAAACAATATCATCCGGTTTTCTCCGGCAAAGCTCATCAAACATTTTGTTTTCAGCGCGATTCATTTCGCCGGAACCAGAATGAATGATGAGTTTTGCTTTTACCCGGACGAATTTTTATTTGTTTTCGGTTAAAATGAATAAATACCTTGGGTTGATTTATCTTGAATGTCTGAAAAAGTTCACGGAAACACGGATAACAAATTGGAGACAAAAGTCTGCGAATCCTGCGGCAAAGATTTCGCGTGCGGTGCAAAAAGCGAAACCTGCTGGTGTTTCAGTGTTGATTTAGGCAAAGAAACTTTGGCAAAATTGCAGGATGATTTTCAGAGTTGTTTGTGCAGAGATTGTTTGGTTAGCTACAAATTAGCACGAATGGACACGAATAGTTTTGATTAAGTATGAAACCAATGTCAGAAAAACAAATTGCTCGTTGGGAGAAACAAAAAGCGAAAGGAAAATGGTTTTTTGTTGTAAAAAATACGGCGATTTTAAGCTGTATTTGGTTTTTTTCCTCTTTGGTGGTTGAATATTTTTTCGAGGGGGAAATTACGCAAATTAGGGTCATTTGTAGTTTGGTCGTAAGTTTAATTTTTGCATCTTTGCTGAACATTTGGCTCTGGACTAAAGCCGAAGCATCTTCTCAGGGTTTCTTACTGAATAAAGTTTTAATCAATAATTATGGCAAAAAAGAAAAGTAAATTTTTGAGCGGCAAACGCATCGACCCGACGCCGATCGATAAAAACACGGCGCTCGCGGATTTGATCGACGAATCTTTTATGGCGTATAACGCGGCTCGGCTGCGCGAAGCGTGTCAGCTTTTTTCAAGGAAAATGCTCGAACCGGACGTGACGATCGGCATTACGTTGACCGGCGCGCTGACGCCCGCCGGACTTGGAATTTCGGCGCTGATTCCGCTCATCAAAGCCGGTTTTATCGATTGGATCATCTCGACCGGCGCGAATCTTTATCACGACACACATTTCGGCATCGGGCTCGAACTTCATCAGGGCGACGCAAAATTGGATGATCGAATTTTGCGCGAGGAAGAAGTCGTCCGAATCTTTGATATTTTCTTTGATTACTCGGTTCTGCTCGACACGGACGAATTTTTTCGCCGCCTGATCGAACACGACGAATTTCAAAAAACGATGTCGAGCGCCGAGTTTCATTATCTGTGCGGAAAATATATTTTGGAACGCGGTAAAAGGCTCGGGCTTGAAAACAAATCTCTGCTTGCCGTCGCCTATGAATACGGCGTTCCGGTTTACACATCGAGTCCGGGCGATTCGTCGATCGGGATGAATATCGCCGCCAAAGAATTGCAGGGCGGAAAGCTCGTTTTGAACCCGAATCTCGACGTTAACGAAACCGCCTCGATCGTGCTCGCCGCCAAACGCGGAATAATTTCAAACTCGGACGACGGGAAATCTGCGATCTTTATCCTCGGCGGCGGCAGCCCGAAAAACTTCGCGCTCCAAACCGAACCGCAGATTCAGGAAGTTCTCGGCATTGACGAAAAAGGTCACGATTATTTCCTCCAAGTCACGGACGCGCGTCCCGACACGGGCGGACTTTCGGGCGCGACTCCGGCAGAAGCAGTTTCTTGGGGCAAGGTCGATCCCGATAAATTGCCCGACGCGGTTGTCGCTTATGTCGATTCGACCGTCGCGCTGCCTTTGATTACGGCTTACGCGCTCGCGCGGCACGAACCGCGTGAACCGAAACGGCTTTACGACCGCCGCGACGAATTTATGCAGCTTTTACAAAGCGAATACGAAAAATCAACACGAAGATAATTATGCCGATAATGACCTATGAAAAAGCAAGAATTTTAGCTCAGACTTGGGTAGATTTAATGTGTGGTTATGAAAAAGCGCAGATAATCGATGAAGCGACTCTAACAAAGCCATACGGTTGGGTGTTTTTCTATCAAAGCAAAACATATCTTGAAACAGGTGAAGCTGGTGAATTCCTCGTTGGAAACGCGCCTATTTTAGTTGAAAGGATTAATGGCGAGTTAATTGTTTTCGGAACATCTTATCCGACCGAATATTATATTGAAGAGTACGAAAAAACTATACCAATTGCTAGACTTCAAATGAAATCAGAATTTCCTTCAAATAACTTATGAAACTACAAGCGGAATTGGACAGCGAAAAATACGAGA
>CADEFG010000265.1 GCA_902826505.1 uncultured Acidobacteriota bacterium | reverse complement strand
AGAAAAAGAAGCAAAAGATTACAAACGCCTCGAGCTCTGGCTCGTCAAACATTTTTCCGAATTTGAATTTACAGATTTTGGGGGCAAAAAACGGAAGTTTTCCGAATATCGCGGCAAATATATTTTGCTTGATATCTGGGGTTTCTGGTGTCCGCCATGCCGCAAGGAATTGCCCTATTTGCGCGAAGCCGCGAAGCGTTTTCAAGCGCGAAATCTCGAGCTTCTCGGTTTGAACACCGACGACGAGCTGCCGCTTGACCAAATAAAAAAAACGCTCGACGAGAACGAGATGAGATGGACGCAGGCAAAATTCGAAAGCGTAAATGATCTGATCAATTTTCAACTCCGGATCGAATCGTTCCCGACGACATTTCTGATTTCGCCCGAAGGAAAAATTCTCTCGATGAGCCGCAGCGAACGCGGCGAACCGGATCTGCGCGGCGCCGATTTGCTCGATACGCTCGACGAAATTCTGCCCAGGGAAAACGACGTGAAGAATTAAAAAAGCCCGTGGCGTATTTGTCGGGCAAATGCGCCACTAACCAAAACTCTACTGACCAAAATTTATCTTTGCGCTCGACGTTAGTTCCGTATCCTTTTTTTGAATCGAATGGACGCGGAATTTTTCATCGCGCTCGGGAAAATCGTTGCGAAAATGTCCGCCGCGCGATTCTTCGCGCCAGAGCGCCGAGGTCGCGACCAATTTGGCGAGCGTCACAAAATTGCGCGACGAAGTGCTTAAATTTGATCGCGCGATTTGTTCAAATTCTTTCAAAGCTCTTTTCAGCGAATCTTTATCGCGCAAAATCCCGACGCGTTCCCACATCACGCGTTTGACACGTTTTTTGACAGCGGTTGAAATCTCTTGCGATTTTGGATTTTGGATTTTGGATTTTGGATTCTCTGATTCGTAATTCGTAATTCGTAATTCGTAATTGTCGGCAACAGCGGCTTCGCCCGCGCGGGCGCCGAAGACCAAGCCTTCAAGCAGCGAATTTGAAGCGAGCCGGTTCGCGCCGTGAACGCCCGTGCAGGTCACTTCGCCCGCCGCGTAAAGTCCGGCAATGGTCGAGCGTCCGTGCAAATCCGTGCGGATTCCGCCCATACAATAATGCGACGCGGGCGAAACCGGCAGCAAATCCGTGGCGATATTCAGATCGTAGAACTTGCAGGTTTCATAGATTTTCGGAAATCTTTCGCGCAGGAATTCTTCCGAAAGGGCGGTCATATCGAGAAAAACGCTGCGCGTTCCGGTGCGCCGCATTTCCGCAACGATCGAACGCGAAACAATATCGCGCGGCGCGAGTTCGAGCCGTTCGTCATACCGCGTCATAAACCGCTCGCCGTATTTGTTGCGCAAAATTCCGCCTTCGCCGCGCATCGCTTCCGAAAGCAAAAAGCGCGGCGCGTTTTCCAAACTTAAAGCCGTCGGGTGAAACTGGACGAATTCCATATCAGCCATTTCCGCGCCCGCAAAATAAGCCATCGCCATCCCGTCGCCGGTCGCCACACTCGGGTTCGTCGTGTGCTGATAAAGCTGTCCGGCGCCGCCCGTGCAAAGAATCACGGCTTTCCCGAAAATCTCGCGTGGTGCCCGCAAAATCGGATCGAGAAACCGGACTCCAACGCATCTTTCGTCCGCGACGATCAAACTTTCCGTGTTTGCAAACGGCATCAAAACAATGCGTTTTTCCTGCCGCGCCCGCGCGATCAAAGCGCGGACGATTTCCTTGCCGGTCGAATCGCCGTGGGCGTGCAGAATTCGGCGGCGCGAATGCGCGGCTTCCTGCGTGAACGCGAGTTTGCCGCCTTCGCGGTCAAATTCGATGCCCCATTCGATCAGCTGCTTGATATATTTCGTCCCGTCCGCAACGAGCGTTTCGACCGCTTCAACGTCGCACAGTCCGGCACCGGCAACGAGCGTATCTTCCTCGTGAAGCTCGGCGTTGTCGTCGTCCGAAAGCACGACCGCGACGCCGCCCTGCGCGTATTCGGTGTTCGACTCCTGCGCTTTGTCCTTTGTTAAAACCGTCACGCGCGCGCCGCTTTTCGCCAGTTCGATCGAAGCGCGAAGTCCGGCGACGCCGCTTCCGATGACGATAAAATCAGTTTCTATTGCCATAAACTCAAATTCTGAACTTTTACGAACTAAATTTCAAACGCCGTTTGACATACGAAATTCTTCGTAGTAACTTCTTCGTAAGCGAACTATGGCAAAATCAAGCAAACCGACAACCGCCGAACTCGAAATTCTCGCCGTTTTATGGGAAAAGGAATCGGCAACCGTCCGCGAGGTCGCCGAGGTTCTCAACGCACGCAAGCCGACCGTTTATACAACCGTTCTCAAACTTCTGCAGATTATGAATGAAAAAGGTCTCGTCGAACGCGACAAACAATCGAAAGCACACGTTTATCGCGCCAAACAGCCGCAAGCCGAAACGCAGCAGAATCTTGTTGCGGATCTGCTTGAAAAAGCGTTTCGCGGTTCGGCGCTGAAGCTCGTCCAGCACGTTTTGGAAACAAAACCGGCAAGCGCAGAAGATCTCGCCGAAATTCGGAATTTGATCGCCGAAGCGGAGCAGAAAAACAAATGAACTTGGAGATTGTCACGAATTCAACACTTGTCGAGAAGATCGTGTGGACGATCTTGCATTCCGTCTCGCAAATCTCGCTGGTCGCGCTTATATTGTGTTTGCTTTTGCGGTGTGTGTGCAAATTTTCCGCCAACGTGCGGTATCTCGCGGCCGTTTTCGCGCTTGCCGTTTCATTCGTTCTGCCGGCGATAACCTTTGTCCAGCTTGCCTCGGAAAATTCTGCGGCAAATCTTTTCCAAACCACCGGCTCAAGATCGAACCGCGCCGAAGCGTTGAATGAAAACTTGCGGCGCCCGGCAGATTTCGAGGCGCTCGCCAAAACTGAAGATCAAACGGCAAATGCGAACGACAAAAACGCTTTTGTTTCAATCGAAAATTTGCGGTATTTCATTCACAAAAACTTTTCCGCCATTTTGCCGTTGGTCGTCGGTTTATGGTTTTTGGGCGCAGCGTTTTTCGCGTTTCGACTCGGCGGCGGAATTTGGCAATTGCGCCTTTATAAAACCCGTCAGACTTTCATGCCCGATTCCGAATGGCAGGAAAAACTCCAAACGCTCTGCGCGAAATTAAAGATCTCGCAGAGCGTTAAATTTTTGCAGTCGAATTTAATCGAAACGCCGGTCGTCGCCGGTTGGCTGAAACCCGTGATTCTCGTTCCGGCAGGCGTTTTTCTGCAAATCGATCCGAAGGAATTGGAAACGATCATCGCACACGAGCTCGTTCATATCCGGCGTTACGACGCGTTCGTCAATTTCGCGCAAAACATCGTTGAAGTCCTATTTTTTTATCATCCGTGTCTGTGGTGGATTTCGTCGGTTATCCGCAAAGAACGCGAATTTGCGGCGGACGCCGAGGTTTTGCGCATTTTTGAAAACTCCCGCATTACTTACGCCAAGGCTTTGGCAAACTTAGAGGAAATTCGCTCGCGGGCGAATCAAACAGTGTCGCCGCGATTTGCGACGGCGGCAAACGGAGGTAATCTAATGCAAAGAATAACAAAAATTTTACAAAAAAATACCGGGATAAAACAAAGCTCATCTGCTTGGTCGGCTGGTTTGGCTTTGGTTTTGATCCCGGCAGTTTTACTAATCGTATTTTCGTTTAATCAGACATCGTTTGTCAATGCCCAGACAAAAACGAAAAATCGAAAACTGGCGATCGGTTTCGTTTCGATTCCGCCGCTTGACCGCACCGCCAATCCGCCGAAAGACGCGGACGCGACGATGCGTTTATTGATCGAAAAACTCAAATCGCATAAAGTTCCGGCAATCGGTTTTCTGCAAGGCTCAATGATTTCCGACGGCGAAAAACTTTTTCCGGTGCGGGCAAACATCGTTCGTTTGTGGCGCGACGCTGGATTTGAGATCGGCATCGGCAATTTCAAACATGTCTGGTTTTACGAGACGCCGTATGAAGATTACGTCGCCGGCGTCGAGAAAAACGAAGCGCTGGCGCGCAAGATTCTGGCAGAAAAAAATCTGCCGCTCAGGTTTTTCAGCTATCCTTTTTTGAACACGGGCAAAAAGGCAGACGACCGTCTTCGGTTTGAAAAATTACTGCTCGAAAAAGGTCTGGCGCCCGTCAAATACACGATCGACAATCAGGAATGGATGTATTCCTACGCTTATGATCTGGCGCGCAACGACAACGATCTGAGTTCGATGACCGAGATCCGCGTCGAATTTATCAATTATATGTCGCGGATGTTCGACCATTACGAAACCTATTCGCAGGAAATATTCGGACGCGATATTGCGCAGACAATGGTTCTCACCCCGAGCCGTTTGGTCACCGATTCAGCCGACGATCTTTTCGGAATGATCGAAAAACGCGGCTACGAATTTGTTCCGATGAGTGAGGCGCTCGCCGACGAAGCCTACCAAACGCCGGAAAGTTTTTACGGCAAATCGGGCATTTCGTGGTTCGAACGCTGGCAAATGGCAAGCGGCAAACAATTGCGCAGCGAACCCGAGGTCAGCGAAAACGTCCAGAAAATCTGGGACGAATCAAGAGCGAAGGCAAAATAACGTTATTATTGGATAAAAAAGATGGAAAGACTCAGTTTTTAAGTAAAATGAATGTACCAAAAAACATTTAATTGAAAGAAAATTTCCATCAATGGAAATTTTACCGCTTTTCTGTAAGAACGGACGATTTTCTAAAGGTCTTTGAGAAATTTACAAACGACGCGACTTAATGCGGAGCAAATCACCCACGCAACCAGATTTAGCCAATCCGGGGTTATCTAAATCTTAATTAAAACACATATTTAAGAACGGCTTCGGCGTGTTTTCACGAAACACGCCGAAGCCGTAAGGAGCGAACTATGCCCAAAAATGCAGTAGAAAATTTTTTGGTAATGATTTTTACCCTTTTGATTTTGTCGGTTTTCGTGCCTGCGCAAGATGTTCTAACGGAAGCCGAAAGCTGTAATCTGCAAGGAATCAAAGAGACCGGCGCCGGAAATTACAAGGAAGCGGCTAAGTTATTTAAACGTGCGATCACGCTTCAACCGGATTTCGCCAAGGCTCATTTCAATCTCGGTACCGTCCATTTTCATCTGAAGGAATTTGAAAAAGCCGTCAGTTTGTTTCAAAAAGCGATCAAGCTTAATCCTTCATATACGGACGCGTATAATCAGCTCGGCGCAACTTTTACCGAACTTTCGCAGTATGATAATGCGCTTGTTGCCCTAAAGGAAGCGATTCGCCAAAAACCTGATATATTTGTTTTTTATTACAATCTCGGATGTCTTTACAACCGTTGGGAAAAATTCCAAGCGGCGGTTGAAGCGCTTGAAAAATCGAGAAAGCTTCAGCCTGATTATCCTGAGACACTGATAAATCTTGGCTACGCATTTATGCGGCAAAAACGATACCGGGAAGCCGTTTCAGTCGTCCAAAAGGTGATCGAACTCAAACCTGACGACGCACAGGCGCGTTATTTTTTGGGGAAACTTTACCTGTTCGCGAAAGATAAACAATCGGCTTTGGCTCAATACGGGCGGATCAAATCGCTCAATCCGCAAGTTGCACAGCAATTATACGAGTTCATTTATCAAGATAAATTGCTGGTCATTCATCAGAAATAAGCAGCAAACTTAACATGAATTCGGGATAAGAAATAATCAAAAGCCGTCAATTTGCTCAAATTTGGATGATTTCTCTGCAAATTTTGCGTGTAAACTTACCGCTCCTTTGCGGTTAAAATTGTTTTCTAACTGCAAAGGAGCGCTAAGTTTTATTATTTGTCAGGATTTTCGCAGATACCTTTTCATCCCGAATTCACGTAAAATAGATTTTTCGCAAGATATGAAAAAGCCTGTTTGAGGAATCAAACAGGCTTTTTATTTATTTTTCGGTAAGTTCATTTCTGACCGGCTTTCCGCCATTGTTTTCTTGAGCCAACTGAATAACTTGTGATAATTTCCCCTTCGGAACAGTTCCACGCAAGGTCATCGGTACGGTCGAACCGTCAACCGTTACATCATCAAATCCTTTTTGTAACATCGCATTTTGAACATTTTGCACAGTTTCATAATCGATCTCAAGGGAAGGTTTCTCGTTTGTCGAAACGATTTCTCGTGTGTTTTTCGATTCGAGAATCTTGATCGTTTTAACAAAAATAATGATACTTCCGTCAGAATCTTTGCGGTGAACTTTGATCGCAAAGATTCCGTCGCCTTTTCCCAAACTGATGGCGCGTATAAGATAAGTATTTCCAACCGTCACGACCGCCTTGTTTTTGAAAGTCAAGCCGTCTGATTCATATTCGCTTTTGATATTTTTAATGTCCGGCGGCGGCTGATATTTAGCGAGCGCCAAAAATTCAGGATTTTTTTCACTGATGGTTTCGAGCAGTGTTCCGCCGAGATTAGCGATAAATCCAGTTCTATTCGCAAATGCGTCGCCGAAATCAAGCGTGCCGTTCTTGAACCAGATTGCCGGACAATTATATTCGCCCCCAATTTCACCGAAAAAATAATTTGACGCGCTATCACCTTCCGGGTAATCGACCAGATCATCCAAAATCCCGTCGGGGAATAGTCGGTGTGCTTGGGCGCCGATTCTTTTAGCCTCTTCGGCGTCTTTTTCATTTATAAAAAACAGCGCTTCACGGATTTTTTGATGCTGCTCCTGCATTTGGTCAATTTGATTTTGCGCTTGCTCGATTTTTGTCTTGAGCCTTCGTAATTCTTCAATCTTTTGAGGGCGCGATAACTGTTGAGCGCAAATGCACAAGGAAAAATAGAATATGACGGCAGTTATTTTAATTAGAGTTCGCATAAAATCTCCAAAAAGAAAAAGCACTTTGAAATATTTGCTGAATGCAAACATATCAAAGTGCCGTTT
>CADEFG010000264.1 GCA_902826505.1 uncultured Acidobacteriota bacterium | reverse complement strand
GATGTCGTCGGTTTTGACCCCGATGATGTCAAGCGTTTCCGGCTTTATATCAAAGAGCCTTACGGAATGGTGCTCGTCACCGGTCCGACCGGTTCGGGTAAAACGACGACGCTTTACGGCGCTTTGAACGAAATCCGCAATATCGAAGACAAGATCATTACGATCGAGGACCCGGTCGAGTATCAATTGCAGGGCATTATGCAGATTCCGGTCAACGAGAAAAAAGGTTTGACCTTTGCGCGCGGGCTTCGTTCGATTTTGCGTCACGATCCCGATAAAGTGATGGTCGGCGAAATCCGCGACGAGGAAACGGCGCAGATCGCGATCAACTCGGCGCTCACCGGTCACCTCGTTTTTACGACCGTTCACGCCAACAACGTGATCGACGTGATCGGGCGTTTTTTGAATATGAACGTCGATCTTTATAATTTTGTCGCCGCGCTCAACTGCGTTTTGGCGCAACGGCTGGTGCGCAAACTTTGTGCGGTTTGCAAACGTCATTACACGCCGTCGGACGAAGAAATTTTGATCTCCGGATTGCGTCCCGAAATCACCCAAAAACACGAATTTTATATGAGCGTCGGCTGCGACGCGTGCAATCATACGGGTTATCGCGGCAGAACGGCGATCCACGAACTCCTCGATATGTCGGATAAAATTCGCGAGATGATCGTCGAACGTCGTCCGGGTTCGGAAATTCGCCGCGAAGCCGAAAAAGAAGGCTTATCGAGCTTGCGGATTTCGGCGCTCAAAAAAGTTTACAGCGGTCAAACGACCTTACACGAGATCAACCGCGTGACCTTTGTCGAGGAATTGAAATAGATAAAATTTGAAGTAAATTACCAAATTTCTTGCAATTTTTCGTCATTCGGTTGAAAATTAAATGGTCAAATTTCCGCGCTTCTTCGAAAAGTAAAAAACTTTTGAAACTTTGCCGCCGAGTCAAGCGTGTAGAAATTTCGTAAAAAGCATTTCGCGAAATGCAAAACTGGTTCCAACATCTAAAACAAAACTATGAAAAAATCTGCTTACATTCGTTTTGCGCTGAGTTTTCTTCTGGTATTTTCACTGCTTTCGCCGGTCACGATTCTGGCGAAAGGCGACGGCAAAAAGTTTTTCAAAGAAGGAATGAAAGCCGAAGTCGCCGAAGAATGGGATAAAGCGGTCGAGCAATTCGCGCTCGCGATTACCGAAGACCCGAAAAATTATGAATATCGCCTGCATTATGTGCGTTCGCTTTTTAACGCTTCGCAGATGTATATCCGCATCGGCACGGCACGCGCCAACGAAAAAGATTACAAAGGCGGTTATGACGCGTTTCGCAAAGCCTATGCCTACGACCCGACCAATGAGCTAGCGAAAGCCGAAATGGAAAAAATGGCGCGGCTCTTTAAAGAGGTTTTAGATGGCGGAAATCCCGACAAAAAAGATCCGAAAGACGGCACCAAATTCGTTCCGACCAATTATAACGGGAAGGTTTTGCCGCCGAATGTCGTGATTCCTCAAAAACTCGAAGAACTCGGCGATGTCGGACCTTTTCCGGGCGGAATCGATTTGCAGACATTGATCCGGGATTTGGCGCGCAGTCTGGATTTGAACGTGATCTTCGACGCGGAATCTTTTCGCGCGGTCGGTGAACAGGCAAAGATCAAGATCGAGCTCAAAAATGTGACGGCGGCAAAAGCGCTCGATTATATTTTTCTCCAGCAAAATCTGTTTTTCCAAAAGGTCGGACCGCGCACGATCTTGGTTGCCAACGCCAATGCGCGGCAGAAATTCCAGCAATTGGTTTTACGCACGTTCTATTTGGCAAACGCCAGTCCGAAAGACGTTGAAGCCTTGATCAGAACCGTGATTCCCGCCCAACCCGGCAGAACGCCGACGATTGCTATCAAAGATGATGCGACCAACAGCATTACGATTCGCGATACGGCGGAAAATATCCAGTTGATGGGACAACTCATCAAATCGCTCGATAAAGATCGCGCCGAGGTCGTCATGGATGTCGCGATCTATGAAGTGTCGAAAAATGATCTGTTAAAACTCGGCAATCAAATCGGCAGCGAGGCGCAGCTGACAAATTTGGGCGGCACGACGAGCGGCGTGGTCGGAATCGGCGGCAACGAGATTTTCGGATCGATCGGGAGAGCGGCAAAAGATGTCATTTCGGGCGCCTTTGGCGCCGGGATCGTTCTGCCCGCCGCCAATCTGATCGCTTTTCAAAACAAGAATAATACGAAACTGATCGCCTCGACGCAGATTCACGCTTTTAACAACGAAGATTCTTCGGCGCGAATCGGTCAGCGCGTGCCGGTCAGAACAGCGACGATCTCGAACGGCATCAATAACGGCAACAACAATAACGGCAGCGGCGGTTTTTTGAGCGACGTCATCAATTACGAACAAGTCGGTTTGACACTCAAATTCAAACCGATCGTTTTCCCGAATCAGGATGTCCAGGTCGCGATGGAAATCGAATCCAAGGACGTTGTCGCCTGTAGTTCCGAAAACCCGTGCTTTTCCGAACGAATCATCAAAGGCACGGCGCGCGTGCAGAACAATAAAACGCTTCTTTTGGCAAGCGTCGCGCAGGATTCGCAGACCAACGGACGGCAGGGTTTACCGCTGCTCGGCTTGATTCCGATCTTAGGCAGACTTTTTACCGCGCCGACCAAGGATAACCGGCAGGTTGACATCGTCATTGCCGTCACGCCGCGCGTCATTCGCGCACCTTCGATTTTGCCGGAAGACGAGATCGAACGTCCGACCGGCAGTTTGGCGGTGCCGACGAGCGGTTCGCTCGAAGCGATGGTCATTCAGGAAGAAATTGACGAACAGCTCGCCGCCGCCCGTCGTTTGGGCAACAATACGGCGGTGCAGCTGCCCGATCGAAAGGTTGAAGACGCGCCGACCTATGTAAAATCGAATCCGACCGAAACAAGCTCGGCGACCGAAAACAAGACCGAAAATTCCCCCGAAAATGCGGTTGTCACCGAAACACCAGTCAACAACAATACGACGGCGGCGAATATTCGTCCGATCGATGCTTCGAACGTCAAAACTTTGCAGGTTACGCCGACCTCGGATAATTCAAAGCCGGAGAACAGCATTCTGCCGAAACCGATGACCTTGCCGCTGATCGAAGAAGTCGAAGCAAAAACGAACGCGCCGAAAGCCGAAATACAGTTTTTGCCCGCGCTCGGCGAAATGAAAAAAGGCGAAAAAACAAAGATCGCCGTGATGATCAAAAGCGCGACCGGTTTTCGTTCGGCGGTTTTAGGCTTGAAATTCGACGCCAATAAACTGGCGGTGCGGTCGGTCAGCTACGGCGACGTGTTCGGCGGAGATTTCGCGGGCAAAGAAAAGTCGCCCTATTTGAATTTGAACGGCAAAGCTTTTGTTTCGCTGGCGCCGCCGAAAGATACGGCGGAAAATGCTTCGGGAATTCTGGCGTTTATCGAAGTCGAAGCCCTAGCTGACGGCAAACAGGAAATTGCCTTTGACGCGGACGTGATGAATATCATGACGGCGGACGGCAGAAATTTTACGGTGAAATTTTAAGATGAAGTTAAAAGTCGAAAGTCGAAAGTCGAAAGTCACCCGGTTTTTTACCAAAGACCAAAGACCAAAGACCAAAGACCAATTACAAATCGGTTTCACGCTGCTTGAATTGATCGTCACGCTGTCCGTGCTGGCGGTGCTGGTTTTGGGAACGATTCCGGTCGCGCAAAACGCGGTCAAGCGCCAAAAAGAAATGCGTTTGCGGGAATCGCTGCGGATGATTCGCAGCGCGATCGATGAATTCAAACGCGATACCGTCGGCGCATGTCCGCAGGGCGCGGTGACGACCGGAAATCCGACCCAGGTTGGCGGAAATATTCCGGCTGACCCGCGAAGCCGCGTCGTGATCGACGATTGCAAGATCTTCGATACCGAAAACCTGGACCGTTACCCGCCCGACATCGATACTCTGGTCAAAGGCGTGAGAGTCAAAGCGCGCGGTCTGAATGTTCAGCAGCGCGGCGTTTTCGATGAAAAGAACGCGACCGAGATCAACGAGCAAAAAGAGATCGTCAAGATCTATCTGCGCGAATTGCCGGTTGATCCGATGACCGGCAAAGACGACACCTGGAAATTTCGCTCGTCGTATCAAACGGCTGATTCGGAAAGCTGGGACGATATCAATCTTTTCGATGTCCGCTCGGGTTCGGACGAAGAAGCCTTAAACGGAGATAAATACAGTGATTGGTAAGTTTTTAAAAGTTGAGAGTCGAGAGTCGAGAGTCGAGAGTTTAGCCAGAGACCAAAGACCGAAAACCGAAAGCCAATCGCAAAGCGGTTTTTCATTGCTCGAATTGATGATCGCGATGTTTATCATGATCATTCTGCTGTCGATCGCCTTGCCCGCGTACCAGCGAACCGTCCAGCACGCCCGCGAAACCGTTTTAAAGGAAAATCTCTGGCAGATGCGCCGCGCGATCGATCAATACACCGCCGACAAGGGCAAATTGCCGCAAAATATCGACGAACTGGTGACGGACAAATATTTGCACGAAAGACCCGTTGACCCGATCAAGGAATCGACCGAATGGAACGAAATTTTGGGCGAAGACACTAATTCGCCCGACGGCGGACAAGGGCTGGTTAACGTCAAAAGTCTCCACGAAGGAACCGACAGCGACGGCAAGCAGTATACAGAATATTAAAGAAGTGAGAAGTGAAAAGTGAGAAGTGAGAATCTTTTCATTCAATCATTCGCCGCTCACTATTAACAAAATGTTTCAACCGAATTATCCGAAAGCCGCGCTCGGCTTGGAAAAAGAATTTATCACCGCCCTCGCGGTGCAAAAAGAAGGCAGACGCGCGTTTGGCATCAAACAAGCCGCGACGATCGAATTGCCCGAAAATCTGCTGAACCCGAGCTTTACCGAAAAAAATATCGCGAGCCAGCCGGAAATGCTCGCTTTGCTCGAAGAAACCTGCGTCAAAGCCGGACTGCAAGGTCAAAAGCGCTGGTCGGTCAGTCTGCCGGGCAACACGGCGCGGACGGCGATCTTGACGCTCGACAACGAACCCGCCTCGAAAAAAGAACTGGACGAAATTCTCGATTGGAAAGCCGAAAACGGTTTCGGCGCGCCGGCGGGCGAGCTGCGTTTGTCGCTCAACAAGATTTCGCCCGATAAAGAGGGAAAAGCGCGTTATTTCGCGACCGCCGTCAAACTTTCGGTGATCGACGAATACGAAAAATTGTTTGAATCATTCGGCTGGCAAGCCGGTCTGATCCTGCCGCGCGCGGTCAGCGAAGCAAACTGGCTGATCGATAAAAACGCCCGCACCGATTCGCTTTTGATAAGTTCGCAAAGCGACGGTTTTACCGCCTTTTTATTGCGCCGCGACGAACCCGTCGTCGTGCGGAGCGTGACGTGTACGGACGACGAAACCGACGACGAAATTTTCCGGCTGATGATGTTTTACAAAGACCGTCTGGCTTCGGCAAACGGAAATTATCTGGAAAAAATTCTCGTCATCGGTAAAAACTTCAAACCCGCGCGGATCAAAGAAATTTCCAACGAAGCGCTCGGACAGGAACTGACGGTTTTGCGTCCCGAAGATGTCGGCTTGAATATTCCGGCGAGCAGTTTGAGCTTCGACGATCTTGCCGCGCCCGCCGGGCTTGCCGCGCTCGCTTACAGTTAGGAATTTGAAATTTTCAATTACAGACAAGGAACAGGGAAGCCGGAAGTTTTTAAATTTTCCGGCTTCTCGACATTTTAAAAGCGTGATTTTTTTCTCTTAATTGAACAGCTCATCAAGGCAAAATCGTAAACGGCGACGGGCTTGCGAAACTGCTGCAACCTTTGCTGATCGTTATCAAACCGTTTGTCGCGCCGGTCGGCACGACCGCCTCGATCCGGCTTGTTGAAATCACGTTATATTGAGCGGGAACGCCGTTAAAACGAACACCGGTAATGCCGAAAAAATTCACGCCCTCGATCCGGATCGTTCTTCCAACCCGTTCGCTGGCGGGAACAACACCGGTCACATAAGGCAACAACTGGACTGTCGTACCGGAAACAGAATCCACATAACGCATCAGCAAAGCGTCTTCAAAACCGATATTGTTTTTGAAGGCGACCGTGTAGCCCGCCAAAATAATTCCTTTATTATTGTCAAAAGCCAGCGCCTCAAACCCATCGATATCCGAAACCGGAAATTGTCTGACCCAAACAAGCTCGCCGTTACTGCCATTGCGGCGCGAAACCCAGGCATCATCAATGCCCAAAAACGTGTCGTCGCCGTTTTTCTCGCCGATCACGCCCTGCGTCATCCCGGCAATTATCACATCGCCGTGGCTGTCAATTCCGACGGCATTGATCAGATCATTATGCAGATTGAAGATGTCCGAAGGTTCATATTTAGACCACAAAATGCCGCCGCTGCCCGCGTCATATTTGGCGATCCAAGCCTTCGGATGCGCAAACGCGGGCGGCGGCGGTTCAATGATGCCAGCGACGAACGCATTGCCCGCCGAATCGACCGCGATCCGCGTCGCTTTTTTCAGATACGGGCTGCCATAAGTGTTGCGCCATAATTCGTTGCCCTGAGCGTCATATTTGACGATAAATTCTTTTACCGCGCCGCTCAGATCGGTGAACGTCCCGACCGCGTAGATCGTGTTGTTCGGACCCAAGGCGAGGTCGTAGGGCGTATGCTGGAACAGATGCGTGAAACCGGATTGCTCGGCAAGATTGCCGTTGGCGTCAAATAAAAAGGTTGTGATGCGCGTGCGTTCGGCGGTAAATGTGACAAGTTTGCCGCCGCCCGAACCGTCCGGAACAATGACCAAACCAAACTTTCCGTCCTGCTGCTGCGTTCCGCTTTCGGTTATCCACAGACGATTGCCGCTGCTGTCATACTTGGCGATCCAGAAATCATGGTTGCCGAGATTGGTTTCGCCC
>CADEFG010000263.1 GCA_902826505.1 uncultured Acidobacteriota bacterium | reverse complement strand
GTTTCGTTGGTTTCGACGTTGGTAATCGTGACCTTGGCATTCGGCACGACGGCACCGCTCGGATCGGTTACCGTTCCCCTGATGGAACCGCGATCACTTTGCCCCTGAACGGTGATAAATGATCCGCCACATATCAGCAGACACAAACCTAACAGAATCTTCAACACCTTCATAAATCCTCCTGAATTTCAATAAAATCCCAATCTTTAAATAAAACCCGTGCGATTTTGTTCGATAGAATCGTAAACATTGCAATTGTGGGTTTGGAAAATAAAATAGCGATACTTCGGAAAAACCCGAATTTTAGCGTTTCAGTCTTCAAAAAAATGCCTGAATTCCGATTCGATTTATTAAAAAATATAAAAAAGTTCCTTTAAATTACGGGAATTAAAAATTAATAAAAATAAAATTTCAGTTCTTTATGTAACCGCTTACTTTTGTAGGGTAGAACATTTGTAACATACCGGATTTGGATTGTCAATAAAATTATTAATCCGGTTCATTAAAATAATTAATATCTTTTGCTCTGACCATTATTCGCACTTGTTTGATATCAAAGTCAGATGGTGTTTTTGTTACTTTCACTCAGCATTTAAGGCATTAAATGCCGCGAGCGCTCATGATCCGGAAAAACTGTCCGCCGAAGAAACCGAATTGCCAACTTTTCGAAAAACTCTCCGATCGAGGAATTTCAGAAAAATATTTTACAAAATGTTACTGGTATTTTTTCCAAAATTTGCGTTATAGTGTAACCGATTACACAATTACTTTGGAGCGGTCGGAATTTCCATCTTCAAGCGTGACCGGAGAAAATACATTTCCGTGACCTAAAACGCGCAAATTCGTTCGTCCGAAAACAAAATTTATGATGAAATATTTATTACAACTTAATTTTTTTGTTTTTTTCGCTTTGTCGCTGGTGCTGGCTTTATCAATTGATGCGCAAACGGTGCCGCGTCCCGAATATCCGCGTCCCGATTTGGCGCGTGCCGAATGGCAAACCCTGAACGGCGCCTGGGAATTTGAATTTGACGACGGGAATCGCGGAATGAAAGAGGGCTGGTATAAAAACGCGGCGCAAAAATTTTCGCGCACGATTCAGGTTCCGTTCGCCTTTCAGACGAAACTTTCCGGCATCAATGATCCGAGTTATCACGATATCGTCTGGTACCGGCGGAATTTGGAAGTTCCGCCGAAATTCCGCGCGGCAAATAAACGCGTGATGCTTAATTTCGGAGCGGTCGATTACGAAGCGATTGTCTGGGTCAACGGTGAACGCATCGGCGAACATCGCGGCGGCAACACGCCCTTTGTTTTCGATATTACCGATCTTTTAAAGGAGAGCGCTAATTCGATTGTCGTGCGTGTTTTCGATCCTTCGACCGACCGGACGATTCCGCGCGGCAAACAATTTTGGGAACCGAAATCGGCGGCGATCTGGTACACCCGCACGACCGGAATCTGGCAGCCGGTCTGGATCGAAACAGTTGCGCCGATTTACGTCAAGCGTCTTCGAATCACGCCGGATATTGATAACACCGCGGTTAAAATCGAAACAATTTTGAATCAAACCGTCAATGCCGGAGAAAAAATTCGTTTGACGGCGACGTTTCGAAATAATCCGGCGGCAATGACCGAAGTTTCGGCACAAACGCAGGGCGGTGCAAATCCGTTCGCGACACTTCATTTGAATAATCAGGAAACCTGGAGTCCCGAAAATCCGAATTTGTATGATTTGAAAGTAGAATTGCTAGCCGCAAACGGTTCTGTCATTGACACCGTCACGAGTTATTTCGGTCAGCGCAAGATCGAAGCTCGTGACGGGCGGATTTTTCTCAACAATAATCCGTATTTTCAAAAACTCGTCTTGGATCAAGGTTACTGGCAGGATTCGACGCTCACGCCGCCGACCGACGAAGCCATCAAATACGACATCGAAATGGCGAAGAAATTCGGTTTGAACGGCGCCCGCAAACACCAAAAGGTCGAAGATCCGCGCTGGCTTTACTGGTGCGATAAATTGGGATTTCTCGCCTGGGGCGAGATGGCGAACGCGTTTGATATTTACACGGACGATTATGTTTCGAGATTTAATCAAGAATGGATCGAAGTCGTTCAGCGCGATTATAATCATCCTTCGATCATTGCCTGGACGCCGATCAATGAAAGCTGGGGCGCGATCAGAATCGCGACCGACCGGCAGCAACAGCAACACGCCAAAGCGATGTATTATTTGATCCATTCGCTCGATACAACGCGGCTCGTGCAGGACAACGACGGTTGGGAACATACCGAAACGACCGATATTTTCGGCATTCACGATTACGGGCGCGGCGAAGAATTGACCGAAAAATACAAAATACTGGAAACAAATCGCGAAACCATTCCGCGCAACGGCAAAGAAGCGCTTGCCTTCGGCTACAAATATAACGGCTCGCCGATTGTCGTCACCGAATTCGGCGGCATCGCGTTTCGCATCGAGGCACCCAAAAAATCGAACGAATTCGGCTACGGAAATATCGAACCGACCAAAGAAGCGTTTCTCAAACGGCTCGATGCGACCGTCACGGCGCTGCGGACGAACAAAGCGATCGTCGGCTATTGCTACACCCAGTTGACCGATGTCGAACAGGAAATCAACGGCTTGATGACCTACGACCGCAAACCAAAAGTTTCGCCCGAAGAATTTTCGCGAATTTTTAATAAATAATTTTATAAAACGGAAGACCAATCAAAATCAATGTGCGGCTTCACGGCGACTTGGCACAAAAAGTCAGCGCGGGGCGGTCGGGAATCGGGAATCGGGAATCGTCAATCGGGAATCGGAAATCGGAAATCGAATAAAACCTTAGATAATTGAAAGCTGTGCCTCAATCATTCTTCAAAAAACTACGCTCGCCACGTTTAGCAGCGGTCTCTGACCGCCGCTTTCAGAAAGTTCGTCCGGACGGCGGTCAGAGACCGCTTCTAAACGGTTGCACTTATTATTTTTGATTGATGCACAGCCTTCAGATAATTAAGTGAACCGGACATTCTGTTTAACGATTGACGATTGACGATTGACGATTGACGATTCCCGCGCTTGGTAACGTTCTTGGGCAAAGCTCTTGATGGCTGATCAACCGCTCAGCCGTGAAAGTTCCCAAATTTCGACGTGTTCGGCGTATTCATCTTTTTTAAGCCGTCGGAGCGGCGCAAGTGATTCGATTTCGACGAAATCTCCGGCGACATAGATTTCCATATTTGAATTCAGGTCGGCATAAACCGCCGTTTCGTCGTATTCGAATTTTTTCGTAAATTCCAGATCTTCGATGCGGTATTTCGCCCAGCCGAGTTTATTTAAAACCCCGATTTTCTGAGGATCTGCTTTTTCTGCGTCAACCCGGAGCCGAATAAATTCCCGTTCAAATCGCCAGCGCGAATCGGCAAAATCGGTGTATGACCAAACGGTCAAATTTCTGATCGGAAGCAGCGTTTCCGCCCCGTAAGGCGCAAACGGTTCGTTCGGGATCAAAACTTCCCCGCCGCCGCGCATGATCGTCAGAGCCCACAACGCCAAATCGATTTCCCCCGCGCCGCAATTCGTGATTTTGTGATTTATGACCACTCCGCTTCCCTTTTTGTCCGGCGTGACGGTAATTTCCTTCTGCGTTTTCGTGACAGATTCAATCGGTTGAACGAGCCGAATAGAATTTTTTTCCTCGTCATAAAAATACTCGACCGGCGAATTGTCGGGCGCGTAGGAAGCGGGCATATTTTCCGGCGCGATCCAGAGCCGGTGACCGCCATAAGGCTTAAATTCTCCAAGTGCGGTTTCAGTTTTGGCGGCGGCGTGAATGCCCAGAATATTTGTGCCGTCAACGAAATTGTAGGCGAGAATCCGCGGACCGAAATCAAGCGAAACCACAATTTCGATTTCGTTGTTTGTCAGGCGAGCACAGTTTTGAAAATCTAAAAATTGAATCTTTTCCATTTTTCTTGCTAATTTATGTAATATCACAGAATTGACCCCGATTGAAAGACGGGTCAAAATTTTTATTCACCGTAAATCCATAATCAAAAAACCGATTTAATAATTTTGTAAAAGATCATTTTATTGAAGTTATAACCCTGAAATGAGGACTTGAGCAACTAACCGCGCCGGTGTTATTTTCGAGAAAATATTTGGTCTCTTTGAACCGGTTGAAAAAGCGAGCATCGAAATCTATCGCCATTATTTAAAGAAATCACAATCAGATTCGGCGGCATTCCGGGTTTGGGCTTTTTGAGTCCAATGAAGGCGCGAAAAAAAATTCAAGACTAACAATGGAAGCAGGAAAGAGAGTTTTTTCTCTCGTTTTTCCTGACCAATCCAGAATGAGTTGAATCTAAGCAAAAACCAGAATTATTCGCGATGCCGGCAGAGCATATTTGTCGAATCCGCGTGATTTGCTTTTTCCAACTGCCTAAGTCCAAACTAATAATTGGATTATAAAGCAGGAAATTTTATAAAACTTCCCTGAAGTCAAAAAATGGCAACTAACTGATTAAATTTTCAAACAAATTTTTATAAAAATATGTTAACGGCAAGCGTTTTGGCAAAAGAAACAAATCTCCCGATTTATACGGTCAGGCATTATACGCGCATCGGATTGCTCAAACCGGCGCGTAATCGGGCGAATAATTATAAAGTTTACCAGCCGTCGGACGCGGCGCGGCTGAAATTTATCGTCGCCGCGAAAAACCTCGGTTTTACGCTCGCCGAAATCACGAATATTCTCGAAAAAGCCGAACACGGTGAATCGCCCTGCCCGTCGGTGCGGAAAATTATCGTCGAACACATCGAAGAAAATCGCCGCAAAATAAAGGAACTGCAAAAACTGCAAAAGAAAATGGAACATGCCCTCGAAGATTGGGGAAATTTGCAGGATTCAATGCCGAACGGAACTTCGGTTTGCCGCCTGATCGAGTCAGTAGCGAAATAAAAAAGGGGAAAGTTGAATTTGAATTTCACAGTAATTGATTAAGCTTGAAACCGAATAGATTCTAGAAAACTTTACCTTTATCCTTTTTAACTTTTTTCCCTTTTCGCCTTTTAAACTTTTTCCCTTTCAACCTTTTCACATTTTCCGCTTGACCTGATAGTTGCTGTCAGGTTGTAGAATATTCTCAGCTTGAAAAAAGCGGAGAAAAATATGCACGAACATCAATTAAAACCAGCGGGAAATTTCATTGATCCGATCTGCGGAATGAGCGTGACGCCCGAAACTGCCGCCGGAAGTTTGGAATTCGGCGGAAAAACGGTTTATTTCTGCTCGAACGGTTGTCTGGAGAAATTCAAACAGCAAATTGCGATGCCGAAATCCGCGCCCGCGATGATTCAGCTCGGCAGAAAAAAAACGGCGGACGCGGATTTTGAAACGCACGTTGATCCGGTTTGTAAAATGCTCGTCAAACCCGACTCTGCCGCCGCGAAATTCGTTTATCAGGGTCAGACTTATTATTTTTGCGCGGTCGGTTGCCAGCACAAATTTCGTCAAAATCCCGAGAAATTTCTGAGCGGTGAAACAAAACCAGTGCCGATGACGGGCGAAGACGCGGAATACACCTGTCCGATGCACCCCGAGATCGTTCAGGTCGGTCCCGGCAGTTGCCCCATCTGCGGCATGGCCCTGGAGCCGAAAGACCCGACGGCCGCCGTCGAAGGGCCGAATCCCGAGCTGGTCGACTTCAGGCGGCGCCTGGCCGTCGGCGCCGTGCTTACGGTCCCGATTGTGGTGCTCGCCATGGGGCCGGACCTCGGTCTGCCCGTGCACAACTGGTTGTCGCCGCAGGCCGTGGGCTGGGTCGAGTTCGTGCTCGCGACCCCCGTGGTTCTGTGGTGCGGCTGGCCGTTCCTGGAGCGCGGCTGGGCTTCGATCCGCAACCGCAGCCCCAACATGTGGACGCTGATATCCATCGGCGTGCTGGCCGCCTATCTCTACAGCGTCGTGGCGGTACTCGCGCCCGGCCTGTTCCCGCACGACTTCATGATGCACGGCGGCGCCGTCGGCCGCTACTTCGAGGCGGCTGCCGTCATCGTCACGCTGGTGCTCGTCGGCCAGGTGCTGGAGCTCAAGGCGCGCGAGCGTACCGGCGGGGCCATTCGCGCCCTGCTGGACCTTGCGCCCAAGACGGCGCGGCGTGTCGGCGCGGACGGGAGCGAAACCGACATCCCGCTCGCCCATGTCCACCCCGGCGACCGCCTGCGCGTGCGTCCGGGTGAGTCGATCCCCGTCGACGGTACCGTTCACGAAGGCCAGTCGACCGTCGATGAATCCCTGCTTACGGGCGAGCCTGTCCCCGTCGAGAAGGCGCCCGGCGCGACCGTGACCGGCGGAACCATCAACAAGGCCGGCGCCTTCATCATGGAGGCGCGCAAGGTGGGTTCGGAAACCGTGCTCGCCCGCATCGTCGAGATGGTGGCCCATGCCCAGCGCAGCCGTGCCCCCATCCAGTCCCTCGCCGATCGCGTCGCGGCCTACTTCGTGCCGAGTGTCGTGCTCATCGCCGTGCTCGCCTTCCTGGCCTGGCTGGTGTTCGGGCCGTCTCCGGCGCTCGCCTATGCCATGGTCGCCGCGGTGTCCGTGCTCATCATCGCCTGCCCTTGCGCGCTTGGCCTCGCAACGCCCATGTCCATCATGGTGGCGACCGGCCGCGGTGCGCGCGAAGGCGTGCTGGTGAAGAATGCGGCCGCGCTGGAAGGCATGGCCGCCATCGACACTCTCATCGTCGACAAGACCGGCACGCTCACCGAAGGCAAGCCCGTGCTGTCATCGATGACCGCCCTTCCCGGCTTCACCGAGACCGAGCTGCTCGGCATGGCTGCGGCCCTGGAGAAGGCGAGCGAGCATCCGCTGGCCGAAGCGATCGTGAAGGGCGCCGAAGCGCGCGGCATCAAGCCCCCCGCGGCTGAACACTTCCACGCCATATCGGGCCAAGGCATACG
>CADEFG010000262.1 GCA_902826505.1 uncultured Acidobacteriota bacterium | reverse complement strand
AGCCCTGCACGCGCGGCAATTTTGCGCCCTGCAGAGCAAATTGGACATGAATCCAGACGGCGGTCGCGGCAAAATGCAAAATCACCAGCCAAAACGATTCGGCGGAAAGTTTGAGCAATCCGGCAAGCGGCGGAAACCACAGGTTTGAAGCGCCCCAAACCAATAAAAAATTGAGGAGCAAAATAAAAAGCCGGAGCCAGAAGATGCGGGCGATTTTGGCGGATTCGATAAATTCCTCGGTGCCGAACCGGACGACCGAATAGCTCGTCCAATTGACCAAAATCTGGGCGACCTGCGAAGCGGCAATGATCGCGACGACTCCGCCGTAACCTTCCGAACCGATGTTTTTACTGATCAGCCAAACCGAGGCAAAAGCGAAAAAGGCGCTTCCGGCTTGCGCTAAAATGAGCAGAAAATAGTTTTTCGGCGCATTTCGAATGTCCCAGCTGGCGGTTTGGCGTTCGTTTTGTTTTGTATTTTCTCCGGCGGAAATTTGTTCGTTAATCACAGATTCGTATCAAGATTTTTTTTGTATAGAAATGCCGAAAACCACGGCGTTTTTCCATAACATCATAATTTGGCTTTCGCTTTTAGTTTTCTCAGCCAGAGCGGAAAATGCGAGCGGCAGGTTTCCATCAGCGGATAGTCGGCAAATGTTTGGCGCGGCGTTTTCTTGGCATCGGCAATCGCGCTTTCAAAACAAGTTTCGTAATTTTCAATCATTTTCAGAACATTTTCGTCGCTCTCAAACAGTTCTTCATTACCCGTCGGCTCGCCGTCAGAAATCCATTCGACCTTTTCTTTTTCGATCACGCAGCTTAAAACATAACCGACGCAAACTTCCGGGGTTGCGCCGATAACACGATTCAAAAACAAACGATAATGCCTTACGGGAAGATAAACATTTTCAGAATCGGCGTGTCCGATCGAAAGTGTCGCGATGTTCGGACTGAGCAGCGGCAGAACAACCCAGCCGATGTCTTGGGAAGCCGAGATCAGATAAATGTCCGGTTTGAGATCGTTCAGCCAGCCTGCCAAAACCGGCGCGGTTTCTTCGACAAAACCGTTCGCTTCCCAGAGCGCGGTGTGCAGAATGGCGTTGGATTCTTCGATTTCCCGGCGAATATTTTCGGTCGGCGTGCCTTTCGTAATAAAGTGAACTTCGTTGCCGCGGGCGGTCAGACCGCGGAGAAGTTTCGGCAGAAACAGTGGCGCTCCGCCGCCGCCCGGCTCACTGTCGATGGTCGTGTCAATTACCGCAATTTTCATTCAATCAACTTTCGGTCTTTCGATTCACGATTACCGATTCACAATCTTCACTTAAACTTTTTTGGGCAAAGCCATTTTTCTTCGCGCCTTCTGCTCCGGGCACGGCGGCGCGCGAAACTTTATGATACATAAAAGCCGCCGGAATTACACAAGCCTCAAAACCTTTTCCCCGACGCGCGCGGCGTTCTTTCAGATGTCTGAGCGTTTGAATTAACGCCTGTCTGACATATTTTAGATATTCGTTTATAATGACTGTTGAGACGAAAAACTGTGCCAAAGCCGTCGCGCAACCCGAATTTTATTGAACAACCCGTCTATCGAAAGGAGATTCTTAATGCATAATTTTATTTTTTTTCGCGCACTGTTTTTGGCAGTGGCGACTATTTTTTTATTGACCGCTGATACTATGAACTTAAAAACGAATGCTCGCGCTTCACAAATAAACAATGAAATGACCGCCGCGATCGATGAAACCAATCCGCTGCTGGCGGTTTGGGCGGGACCGTTTGGTGGAATTCCGCCTTTTGACAAGGTTCGGATCACGCAATTTAAAACCGCGCTCGAAACCGCGATGACCGAGAATCTCGCCGAGATCGATAAAATTGCCGGTAATTCCGCCGCGCCGAACTTTGAAAATACGATCGCCGAAATGGAACGCGCCGGCAGCGCGCTCAAGCGTGTGACGACCGTTTATTTTATCTGGAGCGGCACGATGAGCTCGCCCGAGATGCGCGTTATCGAACGCGAAATGAGCGGAAAACTCGCCGCTTTCAACGATCAGATCACGCAGAATTCCGCGCTTTTCCGCCGTCTCGAAGCCGTTTACAATTCGCCCGCCAAAAAGAAATTAACGCCCGAACAGCAGCGTTTGACGTGGCGTTATTACACGAATTTCGTCCGCGCGGGCGCGCAATTGGGCGCCACTGAAAAAAAACGCCTCTCGGAAATTAATCAATCGCTCGCCGGACTTTACACAAATTTCAGCCAACATCTGCTGGCGGATGAAACCGATCTCTATCTGGAACTGAAAAACGAATCCGAGCTTGCCGGTCTGCCCGATTCGATCAAAGACGCGGCGGCACAAACCGCCGAAGCGAAAAACCTGAAAGGCGCGTGGGTGATTGCCAACACGCGTACGTCAGACGACCCGTTTCTGACCTAGTCGCAACGGCGCGACCTGCGCGAAAAGGTCTGGCGAATGTTCGTCAGTCGCGGCGACAACGCGGATAAAAACGACAACAACGCGATCATCACCGAGATCCTGCAGCTGCGCGCCGAGCGCGCCAAACTGCTCGGCTTTCCGACGCACGCGCACTGGCGATTGGAAAACGCGATGGCGAAAACGCCCGAAAAAGCGATGCAGTTGATGGAAGCCGTCTGGAAACCGGCGGTTCTGCGCGTCAAAGAAGAAGTCGCCGATATGCAGAAACTCGCCGATAACGAAGGCGCCGGACTAAAGATCGAACCGTGGGATTATCGCTTTTATATGGAAAAAGTCCGCAAAGCGCGTTACGATCTCGACCAGAACGAGGTCAAACCCTACCTGCAGCTCGACAAACTGCGCGAGGGAATGTTTTGGGTCGCCGGCGAGCTTTTCAATTTCAAATTCACGCCGCTGACGAACGTGCCGGTTTATCACGCGGACGTTCGCGTCTGGGAAGTGACCGATAAAACGAGCGGCAAACACGTCGGACTCTGGTATTTCGACCCGTATGCCCGGACCGGCAAACGCTCGGGCGCGTGGATGAACTCCTACCGCAGTCAGGAACGGATGGACAAACCGGTCACGACGATCGTTTCCAACAATTCAAACTTTGTCAAAGGCAAACCCGGCGAACCCGTCCTGATCTCGTGGGACGACGCCAACACCCTTTTCCACGAATTCGGACACGCGCTTCACGGGCTCAGCTCGAACGTCACTTACCCGTCGCTCGCGGGAACTTCGGTGGCGCGCGATTATGTCGAATTTCCGTCGCAGCTGCTCGAACACTGGCTTTCGACGCCCGAAGTTTTGCAGCGTTTTGCGCTCCACTACAAAACCGGCGAACCGATTCCGCAGGCGCTGGTCGATAAGATCAACAAGGCGGCGACCTTTAATCAAGGCTTCGGAACGGTTGAATATCTGGCGAGCGCGCTCGTTGATATGAAACTGCATCTGGCGGGCGCGCAAAAAATCGACGCCGATCAATTCGAACGCGAAACGCTCGCCGCGCTCGGAATGCCGGAGGAAATCGTCATGCGCCACCGGACGCCGCAGTTCGGTCACGTTTTTTCGTCCGACGGTTATTCCGCCGGATATTACAGCTATCTCTGGTCGGACGTTTTGACCGCCGATGCTTTCGGCGCGTTCACCGAAGGCAAAGGCGCGTATGATAAAAAGGTCGGCGCACGATTAACGAAATATATCTTTTCGGTCGGCAACACGATCGACCCGGCAGAAGCCTATCGCGCCTTTCGCGGACGCGATCCGCAAATCAAAGCCCTGATGATCAAACGCGGCTTTCCGGCGGACGCTGAAAAAAATTCGTCAAACGAAAAAACGCCGACCCGCTCGAAGATCAAAAAGCGTTAAGGTTATAAAGCAATTATTCAACAATATGCCCGCGTTTGATCAAACTGCCGCAAACGTCGGCTTTAAGAGTCAAAAAGACATCTCTAAGAGCAGCTGAATATCTTCGACCATTCCAAACTGGGGCGTCAAAAAAGGCTTCGCGTAAAATGTTTTTTGCCCTTGTTTTCGCTCGGTGAAAGCACTTATTTGGTAAGCGTAAGTTTCAAAACCCTCGAGACGAAAACGACCCGTTTCGTCGGTTTTTGCTTCCAGAAAGAAATTGTTGCACTGGCTCATATTTGCATCCAGAAGACGAACCGTGACATTCGCGGCAGGAGTTTTGTCGGCATTGAAGACCACGCCCGCAAACCATCTTTTTTTGAGCATCGACAAAATCCGAAAATCTTCGAGCTTTAAATTTTCGCCTTCCCTGACGGTAATAATTTTGCTCGCGGATTTATCGGCAACGCCCGGAAAATACATGGTCGGAAATCCGTTGGTCGGAGACGGGCAGTTGTTCGGATTGATCGAGAGCAAATATTTGCCCGCCGTCACGACATTAAAAAAATATTCGCCGGTTTCCCGATTGACATATTTTTCTGCCGCGGTGCGATTCGGGATGATGTTTGAATTTTCATCGAGCAGAAAAAGCGACATTTTTTGCTGCTCCGGAACTTTGTTGTCGGCGCCGACAATTTTTCCGCGGATCGAGCCTTGCCGCGTGGTCACAAAATCTTCGCCCTTGCAGCGGATATTATCTTTATAAATGACGGCAAAATGATCGATCAGATCTTCTCGCGTGACGATTTCCCGCAAGCCTGGCGGAAATTTGGCGGTGATCCGGTAGATGTCGGGCGGAATCTCCCTGAAAATATAAAATCCGTTCTCGTCGGTTTTTGTTTTGAAATTATTTTTGCCCGTCTCGCCTTTGATCGTAATTTCGATTCCGGCAAGCTTTTCAAAAGTACGTTTATCGGCAGCGCGTTTTTGTCTGTCCTCATAAACGGTTCCGAAAATCCGCGAGCCGAATTTGCCCGCTTCCAGTCCGCTCGCATATGCCAGATCTTCTTCGGCGTCTTTGAGCAGAGTGGTCGCCCCGCATAAACCCTCGCCCAAGCTCCCGTTGCTTGCTTTGCCCGCGTAAACAAAATAACGCTCGCCCGCTTTAAACGGATAACCGCAGCTGGCTTCGTTCGCGCTGGTAAAGACTTCGACCGTCTTTGCGGTCACGCCGCGAATCGGTTTTTCGACCGCAAAACTGACTTTCATCTGCCCGTTCTCGATCGTCACTTTCTCCGCCAAGCCGGTAAAGACCGCACCGGCAGACCAATAAGAGCCGCACGGCCGAAAGCCTTTGACGCCCTGCCCACGACCGGCGCAATCGCACGCAAACGCCTCGTCAGCCCCGCCCAAAGACAAACCAAAAAAGAAAAATACCGCGATGAAGAACTTCGTCATAAATAAAAAACTCCGTGTCAGATATTTCCTGAGATACCCGAACCGAAGTTTTGGTTGTTTTAGAGGCTTTCTTTTTTGCCGGTTTATTGAGATCTAGTAATGTTGGCGTCCACCACCTTCGGGCGGATTGCCGTGATCGATTTTTTCGCGCCGGTCGCCAAAAATAAAAAAATTGCAGCTTTGGAACAGCAGCGTCTGATTTTATTTTTTTTTAGATTTTTTTACATAAATTAAGGACTTTTCCGGACGGCTGGTTTAATCTTACCTATAAGTGGATTTAATCCGTTCGGGAGAGGTCTTTTGAAGTTTTCGGAAATTTCATAAATATCAACAACCGGCTCCTAATTTCATTCTTAATTTTGGGCGTTACATTTTTTATAGATTGTCGCGCCCTTTTGGTTCGCCGCCCTCATTGGCACGAACGGAACGCGCGACCGGTGATTTTAACTATTAACGATTTCAACATTTCGGGGCAAACTTTATGAACAGAGACGATTCGAACATTCTTTCTTTCCGGCTTCTGGCAAGCATTTTAGCCGGATTATCGTTGGCGGTTTTCGGCAGCATTTATTTTTTTAACGTTTCCGCCCAAGCGGAAAATGTTAAAAATCCTCCCGAGCAAAATCTGGTGCTCGGCAAATTGGCTTTTTCGGCTTTGATCGGGACGATTGTGAATCCGGAGCTTCGTATTCGTACTGCCAATGCGGATGGGACGGGCATAATCACGCTGACGGATTCGATTCCGCCGTCGGATGAACCGGCGTGGTCGCCGGACGGGACGAAAATCGTTTACACTGCGCTGGTTCTCAACGATCTTTTCGTGATGAACGCCGACGGCTCGAATAAGACGAATCTGACAAATTCGCAGGGCGTCAGCGAAGCCAATCCGGCGTGGTCGGTGACGGGCAAAATCGTCTATGAACGCAGCAACCAGATTTGGATAATGAACGCCAATGGCTCGAATCAGGCACAATTTGCCGGAATTACGCAGCCTTCGCCGAGGGCGCCCGTTTGGTCGGCGGACGGCGGAAAGATCGCTTTCGTGAGCGGCGGCGAAATTTGGAAGATCAATGGCGACGGCGCCAACGAACAGCGCGTGACGACCAACGCGACGACGGACGCCGATCCGTCGGGGTCGCGCGACGGCGCAAAAATCGTCTTCGGGAAAGGCACGACCGGCATTGCTGTGGTCAACGCCGACGGCACCAATGAATTAAATCTGACCAATCTCGCGACCGATAAAAAACCGGCTTGGTCGCCGGACGGCACGACCATCGCGTTTCGACGCGATGGGACTATGGGCGGAATTTATCTGATGGACGCGAACGGCGCAAATCAGCGAATAGGTCTCGCCGATACGCCGGGGACATTCTTCGTTACAAACGATAATCCGGCATGGCAGCCGCTGCCCGCGCCGCGCCCGACACAGTTCGATTTCGACGGCGACGGACGTTCGGACGTTTCCGTTTTTCGCCCGTCGAACAGCGCCTGGTTTCTGCTTCGCTCGACTCAAGGACTCTGGGTTCCGCAATGGGGACTTTCAGACGATGTCCTGACGCCTGCCGATTATGACGGCGATCTCAAAGCCGATGTCGCCGTCTGGCGACCGGCGGACGGTAACTTTTATATCCTCAACAGTTTCGAGCTCACCGTCAGAGTTGAGAGCTTCGGGCACGACGGCGACGTTCCGACCGTCGGCGATTGGGACGGCGACGTCAATGCCGC
>CADEFG010000261.1 GCA_902826505.1 uncultured Acidobacteriota bacterium | reverse complement strand
GTATGTCGGAAGTTGGTTGGAAACGCAATTGATGCTGATCTGGTATGCGATCACCGTCGCGACGCAAAGCTGGCAAATTAAAAAAGACGTTTACGGATTTTTGCAGGAAACGGCAGATGATGCGGACGCGGAAATCGCGTTTAAGGTTCACGATTTCGGCGCGCGCGGCGTGTCGAGCCAGGAAACGGCGGCGATCGGCGGCGCGGCGCATCTCGTCAATTTTATGGGAACCGACACGATGGCGTCCCTGCTTCTGCACCGCAAATTTTACGGCACGGAAATGGCGGGTTTTTCGATCCCGGCGGCAGAACATTCGACGATCACGTCGTGGGGACGCGAAAATGAAATTGAGGCGTATCGCAATCTGCTTCGGAATTTTGCGAAACCCGGCGCACTCGTCGCCATCGTCTCGGATTCGTGGAATATCTTCGAAGCGGTCGAAAAAATCTGGGGCGAACAGCTCAAACAGGAAGTGATCGATTCGGGCGCGACCATTGTGATTCGTCCCGATTCGGGCGAACCGGTCGAAGTCGTTTCAAGGGTCGCGCAGATTTTGGCGGAAAAATTCGGAACCGAAACAAATTCAAAAGGCTATAAAGTTTTGAAAAACGTGCGGATCATTCAGGGCGACGGCGTCAATCAGAATTCGATTCGTCAGATTTTGGAAAGATTAAAATCGGAAGGTTTTTCGGCGTCGAACATCGCGTTCGGGATCGGCGGTTCACTGCTTCAAAAAGTTGACCGCGACACTTTGAAATTCGCTTATAAATGTTCGGCGATCGTGACGAACGGCGCGCTGCGCGAAGTTTATAAACAGCCGATCACCGACGCCGGTAAAAACAGCAAACGCGGACGGCTCGATCTAATCTTGGACGAAAACGGCGCATATAAAACCGTGCAGCTGAAAGACGCCGAAACTCCGGCGGCGGAAAACTCGCAAATGCGCGTCGTTTTTGAAAACGGCGAGCTTTTGATCGACGAAACTTTAGATGACATAAGAGGCAGAGCGAAACAAAATTAAAAATTAAGAATTAAAATTAAAAATTAAAAAAGCTTCTTACTCGAAATTCAATTATCAAGTAAGAAGCTTTTTCTTTCGTCTTTCAATTCGTAATTGATTAGATCGGTTCGGCGCCGGTCGCGCGGTTTAAGTAATGGTAAAGATCGTTGAAATCGCGCAGTGCGCGGTTCATAATGAGCGCCAACTGCGGAATGTCGCTCGTGTTGACGATCAGATTCAGATTTCGCAAAAAAGCATCGTGCGCGTTCATCGTCGTCCCGGCATCTTCGAGCGAGATCAGAAACAAACGCCGGCGTTCGGACGAATACATCGCGTTGACCTTTTGCTGCAAGATCGCCGCGCCGCCGAATTCCGCTGCAAAATCGGGCGAGAAGATCAAGATTTCGGTTTTGCCTTCGCGCATTCGTTCGTTTGCCTGCGCCGGCGTTTGCGCGACATAAACCTTGAAACCGGCATCAACCAGCAGTTTACCGACTTCATCGCGTTTTTGTCCTAAACATAATAAAACGCGGCGCGGTTTTTCGCTTTTCGTGTCGTCCGTGTCCAAACCCGTCGTTTCTTTTTGCAGAGCCGCGAGCAGCGAACGCATCGCGCTGTTGATCTGAAATTCCGATTCTTTAGCGGAAAATTGCTGGGCGCCTTCAGAAACGGCGGGCGCGGGTTGATTGGCTTCCAACTGCTGAACGGTCGCCGAGCCGTGTCCTTTCGCGCCTTTTTGGACGCGGATCAAATTTTGACAGCGCGGGCATCTGACGGTGAAGTTCTGCGTCGGAATCTTGGCTTCGTCAAGCTGTAGAGAAACTGAACAATTATCGCAACGAATTATCATAATTTTGGTTTTTGGTTTTTGGTTTTTGGTTTTTGGTTTTGTTTTGCAAAGACCACAGACCAAAAGCCGAAAACCGATTATTCGATCATATCTAAAACCGAATTCGCATTATTGGGCGTTGGCGGCGGGACATTCAACATTTGATTTTGGCTTTTTATAGGTGCCGCGTTGGCATAATCGTCGCCGCCCGACAATCCTTTTAATTGAAGCAAAAGATTATTCTGATTGGTCGCGAATGAAAGACCGTCTTCAAGTGTGATTTGAGTTTTTTCAATCATTTTGCGAATCACGGTATCGAAATCCTGCATTCCGTCGATTTCACCGTCGCGCATCGCGTCCAAAAGTGATTTGCCTTCCGATTCGCCTTTTTCAATATATTCGCGGGTGCGCGGATTCGATCTCAAAATTTCGACCGCCGCGATCCGACCTTTGCCGTCGGCGCGCGGAATCAGGCGTTGCGAAACGATATAGCGGAAGGTTTGGGCAAGCCGCATCCGGATGATCTTTTCCTCGTTTTTCGGATACAGACCGATGATCCGGTCAACCGTTTTCGAAGCGTCGATCGTGTGCAGAGTTGATAAAACAAGATGTCCGGTTTCGGCGGCTTCGAGCGCGATTTCCGCCGTTTCAAGATCGCGCATTTCGCCGACGAGAATGACTTTCGGAGCCTGCCGCAGAGCAGCCCGCAGCGCCGACGCAAAATCTTTCGTGTCCGAACCGACTTCGCGTTGATTGATCGTCGATTTTTTGTGCGAATGGAGAAATTCGATCGGGTCTTCGATCGTCACGATGTGATAGCTTTTCGTTTCGTTGATATGTTCAATGATCGCGGCAAGCGTCGACCTTTTTCTCGAACCGGTCGGACCGGTCAGCAAGCCAATGCCGTTGCGGATATTACAGATCTCGGCAAGCTGCGTCGGAATATTAAGCGATTCAAAACTCGGAATTTCGTGCGGGATAACGCGCATCACGATCGAATATGAACCGCGCTGTTGAAAAACATTGACGCGGAAACGACAGCGTCCGGGCAGGGCATAGCTCAAATCTGCCGTGCCGAATTTGGCAAGCTGGGCGGCGGCTTCAGGATTGTCCCTGAGAATGGACATCGCGATCATTTCGGTCTGAAAACCCGTCAATCTGCCCAAACCGAGAGGCGACGCAGAATACAAACTTCCGCTGATTTCGACTTGCGGTTTTTGCCCGCAGGAAAAATTCAGATCGCTGACATTATCGGAAATGAGCAGCATCTGCTCAATTATCGGTGCTACATCAAGCAAACTCATTGATTTGGATTAACTCCCGGAAAAATTAAAAGATGGTAGGAACAAGACTTGAGTTTTAGCGGACTGTAAATTCAGCCGCGTTTGTCACTTATCTATTTTGACTTATCAGCTTCTAAAAAAGCAAGCAAAATTTAACATTAAAAAACATTTTTTAATCATTTCGGCAAAAATCGGTCAAAGCTTTAAAGTTTTCCGCTATTTTACCGGGCGGAACCAAGATCGATTTGATAACCGCCACCGAATCGGCGCCGGATTTGAAAACTTCCCGAAAATTTTCCGCCGTGATTCCGCCGATCGCGACGAGCGGAAAATCGCCGATCGCCGCGCGTACTTTTTGAACGCCTTCGATTCCGATCGTTTCGTCGGGATTCTCCTTGGTCGTCGTCGCAAAAACCGGACCGATCGCCAGATAATCGAGCGGCAGCCGCACGGCTTTGATCGCTTGTTTTAGGTTATGCGTCGAAAAACCGATGATCGCGTTTTCGCCCAAAATCTCTCGCGCTTTTTCGGGCGGCAGATCGTCCTGCCCGAGATGAACGCCGTCCGCCTGTAAAGCCAGCGCAATATCGACGCGGTCGTTAATAATGATTTTTACGGCATTTTTGCGGGCGATTTCGATTGCCAGATATGCATCGTCGTAAAACTCCTTCGGCGCCGCATATTTGTCGCGCAGTTGGATAAATTCGGCGCCGCCTTCGATTAATTTCGAGACTTGCGCGGCGTGCGAAAGTTTCGTCAGGCGCGGGTCGGTGATCGGATAAATTTTCGGTAATGTTAGTTTCAAGTCTCAAGTGACAGGTCTCAGGTCCCAAGTCTTAAGTCAGAATTCGTGCTTGAACCTGGGGCTTGAGACTTGAGACTTGGGACTAAAATAATGGCTTGACCATCAAAAAGCCGTCCTCGCCGTTGTTGTAATAATTATTCAGACGCTGAACGATCGTGTAATTCAAGCTGCGATAAAGACTCTGCGCCGCGATGTTGCTGACGCGAACTTCGAGCGAAACCGTCGCAATATCGCGTTTTCGCAAAGCTTCTTCGGCGTACAAAAGCATCTTTTGCGCTAAACCGCGGCGGCGATGTTCGGGCGCGACGCCGATCGTCGTAATATGCCCGGTGCCTTTGCTGGTCATCACGAAAATAAAACCGGCGATTTCCTCATTCGGGGTCGTGACGCGATAGCTGAGCGTCGCCGGTTCGTTGAGCAAAAAGGAAAATGTGTGTTTATTGTAGTTCTCACCTTTTTTAAAACAGCGCAAGTTCAGGCGCATTACTTCTTTAAGTTGTTTTTCGGTGAGCGGATGGATTTCATAGACGGTCGGCGCGGCAGGCACGATTATTTCCGGCTCGACAATTTCGGTCGGGACAAAAAGGTTTCGGATTATCTGCAAAACTGCCATAAATGATTTTAGATTTTAGATTTTGGATCGGTATTTTGCTTGAGCAGTTCGGCGGCTGTTAAAAATCAACGGCGTTGAGCGCCCAATCAAACCCGAAATCCAAAATCCAAAATTCAAATAATCAGCATACAATCGCCGTAACTGTAAAAACGATAATGTGAAGCGACGGCGTGTTGATATGCTTCCATTATAAGTTCGTAACCGCCAAAAGTTGAAACCAAAACGAGCAAAGACGACTGCGGAAGGTGAAAATTTGTCAAAAGTCCGTCAATTGCTCTGAATTTATAACCGGGCGTGATCGTCAGATCCGCGAGATCTTTTCCCGCCGCAAATTTTCCGTGTTTCGCGATTGTCGATTCCAAAGCGCGCGTCGTCGTTGTTCCGATCGCGATGATCCGGCGGTTTTCATTTTTTGCCCGATTTAAAATTTCTGCCGTTTCCAGAGAGATTTCGTAGTGCTCGGGCAAAACTTGATGCTCCGAGAGATCCGCAACGCGAACCGGTTCAAAAGTTCCGTAACCGACGTGCAGAGTGATTTCCGCCAGCTCCGCGCCGCAGTTTTTGCTATCTTCCAAGATCCGCCGCGTAAAATGAAGTCCGGCGGTCGGCGCGGCGATCGCGCCTTTTTGACTGGCGAAAACGGTTTGATAACGCTCGCGGTCTGTGTCGAAACGGTCGTCGGCGCGTTTGATATACGGCGGCAGCGGCGTCTTGCCGATTTCGTCCAAAATCTGATCAAGATCGCCGTTCGCTTCAAACTTGACGAAAACACGTCCTTCGTCGGTTTTCGCTAAAACCTCCGCCGAAAGATTTTCGCCAAAAGTAATCTTTTTACCGGTTTTCAGACGCCGCGCCGGACGGGCGAGCGTTTCCCAAATTTGATCTGCGGTTTCCCTGACGAGAAAAAGTTCGATTTTCGCGCCTGTTTCGCTCGTCCCGAACAGCCGCGCCGGAAAAACTTTCGTATTGTTGAGAACAACGCAATCGCCTTTTTTCAAAAACTTCGGAAATTCAAAAAAATGCGCGTCCTGAAATTTTTTTTCGATTCGATCAACAACCAACAATCATGAATTTTCACGATTTTCGAGTGGTTCCTGCGCGACCAGTCCATCGGGAAGTTCGTAATCAAAGTCGGTGATTAACATATTTGCTCTGAAATTTTCAGCGATTGATAAGCATAACAAACAATGTTTATGACTCTCAACGGAAAAATTAATTTCTGCAAAAAATCGGCGTCAAAAGCTTGAGTTTCATAAAAATTTGACAAATTTAAAATCTCCTCTTGCTATTGAAGCAAACTTTGTGTTACAAAAGTTATCGTTAACACACCAAATCATAAGGAACTTAAAGTTGGCAAAGATCAAACCGAAAAAGCAAGCGACGCTGAGCGATATTGCCGCCAATGTCGGCGTGGCGCCGATGACCGTCTCGCGCGTCATGAACGGCAACGGGTATGTCAGCGAAGAAACCCGCGAAAAGGTGATGCGGGCGGCGAAGGAAATGAAATATCGCCGCAACGGTTTGGCACATAATCTGAAACGCCAGCGCACCGACACGATCGGTTTGGTGCTCGGCGATATTTCAAATCCGTATTCGACCGAACTCGCCAATGCGATTCGCGAAACGCTTTCGGCGCGCGGGTATAACCTGTTTATTTGCATCAGCGAACACAGCGCCAAAGAAGATATTGCCGCTTTTGAATCGCTCGTCAATCACAGCGTTGACGGTTTGATCGTCGCGACGCGTTCGAACAAAGGCGGCGACGAATATTTAAAGGAAATCGTCGAAAGCAATGTTCCGGTCGTCGTCATCGGGCGCGATTTTCAGCATAAATCGGTGGATTTTGTTTCAACCGATAATCTCAACGGCGGTTTTGAAGCGACGCGTCATTTGATCGATCTCGGACATCGGCGGATCGGTTTTATCGGTGCGACTTTGAGCGGCGGTTCGAGTTTGAAACGGCTTCAGGGTTACTTAAAAGCCCTCGAACAATATAAAATTCCGGTTGACGAACGTTTGATCACCGGACGCAAGGAAGCGATCTCGGAAGTGCCGGGTTATTCGACCGAAAAAATGGGCTACGAAGGAATGAAGCGGCTGCTCTCGCTGCCGAATCGTCCGACGGCGGTTTTTGCACGGAACGATTTTACGGCGATCGGGGCGATCACGGCAATCAAAGAAGCCGGATTAAAGATTCCCGAAGATATTGCAATGGTTGGGTTTGACGACATTCCGCTGGCAGTTCACACGTCGCCCGCGCTGACCACCGTGCGACAGCCGATGCGTCTGCAAGGACAGCTTGCCGCCGAAATGCTTCTGCAAAGAATCGAGCGCGAAGAACCGGAACAGCGCCGCGAACGAATTCTCAACTGCGAATTGATTATCCGAAACTCGACCGTTTGAGACGGCGCCAGGATCGAAAAATGAATTAGTTTTATGAAGAAATCTGTTATCGTTAACATATCTAACATAAATTTTCGGCGGGCAGCCACTTTAATGGTTTTGCTCGC
>CADEFG010000260.1 GCA_902826505.1 uncultured Acidobacteriota bacterium | reverse complement strand
TGATAATCGGCTAATGCCCATTCCTTGCTGAAATCACGAATATTCTGCGGGCTGCGCTGTGAACCGGTCGTCGAATTGTTGGTATTCGAGTTCTGATCCATCGCTTTGCCGAAAGTATAGGACATGAGAAACGTAAGCCCGTTTTTGGAACGCCGGCGAAGCACCGCCTGCAAAGCATTATAGGAAGAATTGACGCCCTGGATCTGATACGTGATCGCACCGAATTGCGGAAACGCGACTGCCGTGATGGGCGTCGGAGGCGTGACGTTCGTGTTGAGCGCGCCGGTCGGATACGCGTAATTCAGATCGTAACGCATACCGAGGCGGCGTCCCTGCGAGCCGACATAACCGATCTCGAATCCGAGATCGTCGGTCAATTCGCGTTCGATCGTCAGGTTAAATTGATAAACCTCCGGCGTTTGCGAATCGGTCGGAATCCCCAAAGGCGTGTTGACGCCCTGCAAACTCGTGCGATTATCGGGAAACGGATTGGCGAACGTCAGTTGAAGAATATCGGCGGTCGAGGCGCGGTTAAACGATTGACGGTTGATAAACGGGTAATTCAGCGCCAATTGCTGACGCGCCGGATTGACCGTCTCGGTGCTGTAAAAAATTCCCGCGCCGCCCCGAATCACCGTCTTGCCGTCTTTGAACGGTTTGATGGCAAACCCGACACGCGGCGCTAAGTTGTTGCGGTCGGTTTCGACTAATGCCCGCGGCAATCCGAGACTCGCGCCGGCAACACAGATCAGCGCGTTCGTTGTCGGATCGCGAAACTCGCCCGCCGCACAAGCCGTCACGCCGAGAGCGGGAATAAAATTCGAGATGCGGTCGCTCTTTTCATAAAGGAACGGCGTGTAATCGTAACGCAGACCGAGATTTAAGGTCAGCCACGACGCGACGCGCCAATTGTCCTGAATATAAAAAGCCGACTGCCACGCCACCAAATCGGCAGGTTCGGCGCCGAGCTGGCGCTGTGTCGAATCGGGAATTCCGTATAAAAAGTCGGCAAACGAACGAAATCCGTTGGCGGTCGCGTTAGCCGGATTGGTAAAACGTCCGCGAAAACGAAAATCGCCGCGCACATTGCGAATATCGCTTTCAATATAATTCGGACGGACGACGTCGAACCCGAATTTCAAACTGTGATTTCCGACGATCCAGGTCAGCGAATCGCTGATCGAGATGTTTTTGTAAATATAATTGAACGGGACGTTCGCGCTGTCGCCGGTATCGGGGAAACCATCGATCCGAATCGCCGGAAAGCCTTGTAATTCGGCGGTTTGCCCGGTCGGAAGTCCCGGAATGCCGAACAATCCGATATAATCCTGATCGTTGTTTTCGTTCAAGGTTTTATTGTCCTGATTAAGAACGCCGATCCGAAATTCGTTAACAACCGTCGGCGTGAAATTATGCGTGTCGCCGAACGCGAAAGAAGATTGACGATATTCCCAATTCCGCAAAAACCCCGGATAGTTGAACCGTCCGGCTTGCGGCTGATAAGCATCGCGGTTATCGATCGAATAACGCAGGTAAAAGCTGTTATTGTCCGTGACTTTGCGGTCAATCTTCGCCGAAAACAAATTTCGCGGCAAGATATTCGAAACGGTCGAGAAATTGTAACCGTCGAGCTGGTTCGGATCGTTTGCCCGCGGCAAATACCGGAGAATCGCCAGCGAAACCGGGCTCGCGTAAAGCAGATTCGGGTTGCTCGCGACGGGACCGAGCGGAATGACGTTCGGTGTCGGGCATTCGACTTTGGTCGGACGCAGCGGATTCGAGCTGCGCTGCAAACACAAAACCCGGTTCGTATCGTCGCCATTACCAAAAACGCCGTCCGGTCCCGCACCGCGCACATTACGAAAGTCGCCCTGTGCCCAAGCCGCATTCGGCGCAACGCTGTTTGACGATTGCGAGCGCACTTCGCGAAGCTGTTCAAAACTGACAAAAAAGAACATCTTATCCTTTCCGCTGTCATAGACCGGCACGCCTTCGCCAAAATTCAGGAAAGGCAGCGGACCGCCCAATGTTCCGCCGAATTGATGCCGCCGCAGCACTTTTTCATCACCCGGCGCGGTAAAAAAATTGTTCGCGTCGAAGGCATTGTTGCGAATAAACTCGAAAGCCGTTCCCGAAAAACGATTTGTTCCCGATTTCGAGACGACGCTGATCTGCGCGCCCGCGACGCGTCCGAATTCGGCGCTGTAAGTCGAGGTCGAAACCTTAAATTCCTGGATCGAATCGACCGACGTATTGACGCCGACACCGCCGTTTCGATCATTTCTGTTGGCGACGCCGTCGAGAATAAAATTTGTCGAATCGGTGCGGGTTCCGGCTGAGCCGAGTCCTTGTCCCTGATCGTCCTCGCTCGGACGCTGGTAAATTCCCGGCACCAGTTTGGCTAATTCCGTATAATCGCGAACGTTCAGCGGCAGTTCCTGCACTTGCCGCTGAACGATCACTTCGCCCTTTTCAGTAGTTTCGGAATTAACCACCGACGGTTCGCTGTTGACGGTCACGGTTTCGTTGACGCTGCCCGTTTCGAGCGTGACATTGACGCGCGATGTCGTATCGGTTTCGAGCGTAATATTTTCGTTAAGGACGATCTTAAAACCCGTGTATGAAATTTTCAGCAGATAACTTCCGGGCGGAAGCTGCGTAATCACATATTCGCCGTCACCGTTGGTCGTCGTGGTTTGCGTCCGATTTGTTCCGTTTTGAGTAATGGTGACGGTTGCGTTCGGAATGCTTGCCCCGTTCACATCCGTCACCTTACCGACAATCGTGGAATAAAAAGTTTGCGCTAACACATTTGCCGCCAAAAGGAGAATTATCGTTATTGTCAAAGAAAAAATTCTTGCTCGTTTGATTTGTTTTTTCATAATTTTCTCCAAAGTTTTTGTTAATCCATCAACATTCCGCCGTTGATTTCGATCGTTTCGCCGCACAGATACGAAGCCGCGTCCGAAGCTAAAAACGCGATCACCTGCGCGACTTCCCGGGAAGTGCCGACTCTGCCCATCGGAATAATGTTATTTGCGAAATTTGCCATTGCTTCGGGAGTCGAAAACGTCTCGTGAAACGGCGTATCGATGACGCCGGGCGAAACGCCGTTGACGCGGATTCCCTGATTCGCAAATTCCTTTGCTAAACCTTTATTCATCGTGATCATCGCCCCTTTTGCCGCCGAATAATGGATCGAACCGGGCGCACCGCCGTTACGTCCGGCGATCGAAGTGACGTTGACGATCACGCCCGCGCCTTTTTCGAGCATTTTCGGAATGACGGCTTGCGCCGCGAAAAAAGCCGATTTGACGTTGAGCGCAAAAACTTCGTCCCAACGCGCTTCCGACAATTCGGCGGTTTTTAATCTTTCGACCAGCGAACCCGCGTTGTTGACCAAAATATCAATCGCGCCCAAATTTTCTTCCGTCTCGCGAATCATATGTTCGATTTCCGAATTTTTCGTGACATCCGCCCGCACCGCAATGGCGCGTCGGCTGCCGCTCGTTTCGCTGACGGTTGGCGAGCTTTCAGCGCCGCTTGCCGCGCCGAGCGCCTGATTTGCCGAGATCGCCGCGACTGCCGCTTCCGCGCCCGCCTGATTCTTTAAATAACTGACCGCCACGCGTGCGCCGCACTCGCCGAAAAATTCGGCGGTTGCCCGCCCGATGCCTGAAGACGCGCCCGTGACGAGGACGACTTTGCCTGTAAAATCAAAAAAATTCTGCATAAATTTTATCTCCCTAAAAAACGTTTAATTTTGAAATGAAACTTTTTGTATTTTTCCCGCGAGCGCAAACAAAACGACCGTTCCGATCGGCGCGAGCAGTCCTGCCGCGATCAGGATCGGCGTGTAGGAAAAACTGTCGACAACCCAGCCGGTCGTGAATGTAAAAATCATCGAACCGATGCCGGCGCCCATTCCGCCCAGACCGGCGACCGAACCGACCGCCGATTTCGGAAAGAAATCCGACGGCAAAGTCTGCACATTATTGATCCAAATCTGAAAACCGAAAAGCACGAGCGAGATCATTCCGAGCGCCAGCATCGCATCGGAAGTGTAAGCCGCGACAATCCCGGCGGGCATCAACAAACACGAAACGGCGATGATCGCTTTCCGCGCGTGATTGACCGACCAGCCGCGTCCGATCAAAAACTTGGCGAGCCAACCGCCGAACAAACTTCCAAGACCGGCGGCAACGAACGGCAGCCACGCAAACGCGCCGATTTGTTTGAGATCGAAACCGCGCGCGTCAAAGAGATATTTCGGCAGCCACGTAATATAAAGCCACCAAACCGGATCAACCAGAAAACGCGCGAGCACGATCGCCCAGGTTTCCTTGTATCTCAATAAACTCAAATATGATTGCGAATTGCGGATTTCGGATTTTGGACTTACTGATTCTTCTAAGGAATCATCGGCTTCGATCAATTCTTTTTCGCTTTCGGTCAGCCACGCGTGTTTTTCGCGCGATTGATAAAGAATCAGCCAAAAAACGAGCCAGATAAACCCGAGAATGCCCGTAAAAATAAACGTCGTTTTCCAGCCGTAACTGAGCTGCAGCCAGATGATCAGCGGCGGCGCGACGATCGAACCGAGCGCGACACCGCTATTAAAAATGCCTTGCGCAAGCGCACGTTCGCGCTGCGGAAACCATTCCGCCGAAACTTTCGCCGCGCCCGGAAAATTTCCTGCTTCGCCGAATCCGAGCATAAAACGAAAGGCGCTGAGACTTGTCAAACCGCTCGCAAAGGCGTGTAAAATCGCCGCCAATGACCAAACGATAACCGAAAAAGAAAACCCCGATTTATTGCCGAAACGATCGTATATCTTTCCCGAAACAGCCTGACTGATCGTGTAAGCGACCAAAAACCACGTCGTGATCGCGCCGAATTCCGTATTGCTCAAACCGAGATCCTGTGTAATCACGGGCGCGAGAACCGAAACCGTCATCCGGTCAATGTAATTAATGACCGTGATAAAAAAGACCAAACCGATGATCATCCAGCGCAAACCGGAAAGTTTGAAACCATCGGTTCCGGCATCGATAACCTCATCCGTTTTCTTTGAATTTCTTTCTACGTCCATCATAAAAACCTTAAAAAACTACCCTTGCTCGATAAATTGCAAAAATTATTTACTCGCTTTCGATCCGACTTTTGCCCGCCGGTAATTCAAAGCCGAGTGTTTTTGTGTTTTTCTCAAAACTGAATTTAACCGCGCTGCCGTTGATCCTTACCGATTTTGGGGAAATTGGTAAGACCAATTTTATCGGCGTATTTTTTGAACTTTCGGCATTGCCGCGCAAGATGTTCAGATCGGTTATCTGAAAACTCGCCGAGATCGATTGCGAGCTTTGAAAAATCCGTTTTCCGCCGATTTTCAGCTCGTTCGAATTCTGAAAGATCAGCCGTTTCCAGCCGCCGTTTTTGCCTTCCCGAAAGATCAGCCGTTCGGCATTCGATTCAACGTTCGCGCCTTTTCCGCCGAGCAGTACGAACTCTTGATCGCCGTTTGCCCAAAGAATCCGCAAGCCTTTCGCGCCGTCGGAAAGCGCCGAAATTTGCGGTAATTTTTTTGATTCACTGATAAAGAACGGCTGCAGAAAATGCAGAAATTCGAAATTTGTCTGCTTTGCGGCGGAAACGGTTTGGAGCTGCCAGCCGCGCTGTTCGGTGTCGCCTTTGTCGACGCTTCCGGGAAGTCCGCGCGCCTGAATAATTTGCGGTACGACCGTTGATTTTGCGTCATTCGGCGCAACTCGGACGACGCGTAAAGCCGCTTCGTTGTTGATCAATTCCGCTTCGCTGGCGCTTAATTTGATTTCCCGGTCGGCGTTCATAAGAAACGTAAAATCCGCCGGCTTTGCGGTTTCGAGCGCGTCCCAGACGACAAAATAATCGGGCGCGACGTACAAAAAATGACGATCGAATTTCTTTAATCCCAAATCCGCGTAATAGCCGTTCGCCGCTTCGCCGCGCACATAAAAATAATCCGTGTTTCCCCAAACCCCGGCAATCCGGATTTTGTCCAAACGGTCGTTCGGAATATTTTTGAACATTTCATAAACGCCGTCTTTTTCCTGTCCGCGATGATTAACGAGGATCGTATTGTGATCGTCCGTGTTTTTGATCCCGAGATAACCCGTGTCACCGGTCAGATATTTGCCTTTTGCGTAGATGATAAAACTGTTCGCGTCCGGGTGCGCGTGTCCCGTATTTTCGCGCCAATCGGGAATTTTCAAGGCAAGCCGCGCTGCCGTGTGACCTTCGGGCGGCGCGCAGCGAAAGGCAAACGCGGTTGCCTGGCGCGTCCAATCCGAGCGCCAGAATACGGTGTCGTTATCGGCAAAATAAACCTCGGTCGGAATTTCCGCGAGCGGCGCAGGTTTTAAATTCGAATCACGATTGATAAAAGCCCACATCGGTTCGCGCGTTCCCAAACTTGTTTCCGTGCGGATAAAATCGGCGACGGTTTGCGCCTGCGCGTCCTGATAAATTGCCGCCAAACGAGACAAAATATCGTATTCGCCGTAAATTTTTTCGCGCTTTCTCGTCCCGTTGCGGTTGAGCGCGCCGTCGCCGATGTCGGCAAAATCGAAAACATTCGCGCGGTCGGGCAAGATCGAGTGCATCGCAAAATACATCATCGGCGCGAATTTCGGGCGCATCGGCTCATAAAGATTTTCGCCTGTCGCCGCCAAATGTGCGTCGAAATAGCGAATCATCCAGCGAAACGCAAACCCGAAGTAATGAAAGCTTTCGTAAAAATAACCGTCCGCCGCAAAAGTCAGCATCGTCCGGTCAAAAACCGCGCGCGCTAGTTGCGCCCAATCCTTCGCTTCATCCGATTTATCCATCAAAACATACGCCGCAATTGCCAGACCCGCCATCGGAATCCATGTGTGATTTTGGCTGTAAGTGTATTTTTTGCCTTGCTTATATTTGAAATATTCATACATCAGCCGCGCTTGTTTGATGAGCTTGTTTTTGATGATCTCTTTTTCCGATGCGGTCAATTTGTCGAACAAAACATC
>CADEFG010000259.1 GCA_902826505.1 uncultured Acidobacteriota bacterium | reverse complement strand
AAAAATATCGGGAACGCGAGCTGACCACTTCAAAGCTCGAAGCGCGGCTCGCTACTTCGCGTCTCCAGGTTTTGAAAATGCAGCTGCATCCGCATTTTCTTTTCAACACGCTCAACGCCATTTCCGAACTGATCTACAAAGACCCGGAATCAGCCGAGCGAATGATCGGCGATCTGAGCGATCTGCTCAGAATGTCGTTTGAAAAACTCGAAGTGCAGGAAATTTCTTTAAAGCAGGAACTCGAATTTTTAAGAAAATATCTCGAAATCGAACAGATGCGTTTTCACGACCGTTTACGGGTCGAGATGAAAATTTCGCCCGACACTTTAGATGCGAGCGTCCCGAATATGATTCTTCAGCCATTGGCTGAAAATGCAATTAAACACGGCATTGCGCCGCGTTCGGAGGGCGGAAAGATCGAGATCGGCGCGATCCGCAATAACGGTAATTTGGAACTGAGCGTCTCCGATAACGGCATCGGCGTCCCGTCTAACGATCTGGAAAATTTGCCCGAAGGCGTCGGGCTTTCCAACACGCGCCGCCGTTTGCGGCATCTTTACGGCGAAAGACATAAATTTGCTTTGGCGACTGCCGAAAAAAGCGGTTTGCGGGTGAATTTAACGATTCCTTTTAAGGAATTTGAGAGCTAAAATGGTCAAAGTGAAAAAGTAATGTCTGTCCGGTAAATTAACTTTTTCACCTTTCGCTTTTTCACCTTTTCACTTTATGAAATGAAAATCAAAACCCTGATTGTTGATGATGAACCGCTGGCGCGTGAGCGTGTCAAGCGATTTTTGCGCGATGAAGCGGATGTTTTGATTATCGGCGAATGCGGCAACGGCGCCGAAGCGATCAAAACCATCAAAAGCGAAAAGCCCGATCTGGTTTTTCTCGATATCCAAATGCCCGAAAAAAACGGGTTCGAGGTCATCAAATCGCTCGATGCGAAAGCGCTTCCGACCGTCATTTTTGTGACCGCTTACGATCAATACGCGATTCAGGCGTTTGACGCGTCGGCGCTCGATTATCTGCTCAAACCTTTTAACCGCGAGCGTCTGCACCGCGCCGTGTCGCGCGCACGCGCGCTGATCGAAAACAAAAATCGCGGAAAACTGGACGAAAGATTGGCGTCCCTGATTGCCGATTTGAAGACCGAGAAAAAATATCTCGAACGATTGGTCGTCAAATCGGTCGGGCGCGTTTTCTTTTTGAAGATCGACGAGATCGACTGGATCGAAGCCGCCGGAAATTATCTGAAACTCCACGTCGGGCGCGAAGCGCACCTGATCCGCGAAACGATGAATTCGATCGAAGCGAAGCTCAATCCCGATAAATTTCTGCGAATTCACCGCTCGACGGTCGTCAATATCGACCGCATCAAAGAGCTTCACCCGATGTTCAGCGGCGATTATTCGGTGATTTTACGCAACGGCGCGGAACTGACTTTAAGCCGCAATTTCCGCGAAAGATTTCTCGAACTTTTCGAGAACCAAACTTGAGAGCATAACAACGGATTTCACGGATTTTTTAAGGCACGAAACACACAAAGAGTTCCATTTATATTTCACCTTCAAAATCCGGCGCCAACCTGTTTTTAATTATCTGTGAAATCTGTTGTTAAACGGTTTTCAAAACGCTTCGTCACTTTCCTTTTTCGTTTCATCACAAAATCCTTTTCAAACCGCGCCCGAAACCTTTACCTTCATAATTGAAATAAATTCATCCGCCGGAGCCAATTAAATGTCGAACAAGACCAAATTCAAAGTTCTTTTTTTGCTATGTTTTTCGATTATCATCGCGTGGCGCAATTATGTGATCGTGATCGGACAGACCACGAAACCCGTTTTGGTCGCGCTTAATAAAACCGAAGGCAGTTTGACGATTATTGACCCGAAAGATATGAAGATCTTAGGCAAAGTTGCGACCGGCGATAATCCGCACGAAGTCGTTTTATCGGCGGACGGACGCACCGCTTTTGTCGCCAATTACGGGGCGCAAACGCCCGGCAGCTCGCTTTCGGTGATTGATCTGGAAGCAAAAAAAGAATTACGGCGCGTTGATCTGGCACCGCTCATGCGCCCGCACGGATTGGTCGAAATGAACGGAAAAATTTATTTCACATCGGAAACAAATCGCCTTATCGGGCGTTACGACTCGGCAACAAATCGTGTGGATTGGCTAATGGGAACAGGACAGAACGCTACGCACATGATCGTCGTGACGCCCGACCAAAAAAGAATTTATACCGCCAATATCGCTTCCGATTCGGTGACCGCTTTTGAATTTCAAAACGTTCCGCCCGCTGGGTCGCGAATTACGCAGATCGCGGTCGGCAAACAGCCCGAAGCGATCGATCTCGCGCCCGACGGCAAGGAAGTTTGGGTCGGACTGAACGCCGAAGGCGCGATCGACATAATCGATACGACGACTAACAAAGTCAAGGAAAAGATCAAGATCGGGCAGCGTCCGTATCGCATAAAATTTACGCCCGACGGCAAACTGGCGCTGCTGACGATTCCCGAAACGAGCGAGCTCGTCGTGATCGACACCGCCACGCGCAAGGAAACGAAGCGTCTGAAATTGGACAGCGTGCCGCTCGGCATAGTGACGACAAAAGACGGAAAAATCGCGTTTGCGACGACCGTTCAGGCGGACGGCGTCCAGAAAATCGATCTGGAAAAGTTTGAAATTCTCGGCAAATCGGCAACCGGGCAAGCACCGGACGGCGTCGCGCTCGCGGGAATGTGATTTTAAGTTCCGACAACTTTCGGGTTAAGGGCAGGACACAGCGGTAAAACATACGGGTAAAGCGAAACGTCAATGTCTTTTCATGCAACTCCTCTCGTCATTGATACATTCGTTCGTTTTGCGGCGCTCTTTCCTTAACCCGAACCGATATTTTTGATAGAGGAAAACGATGAGAAAATTTTTGGCTTTAATATTACTTTTATTCATTCTGGCGGGCGTTCCGGCTGTTTCCGCCCAGACAAAATCTAAAAACAGTAAAACAAGTTCGACCGCCGCCGTGACGGCGACCGCCGCCAAATTCGGCAATACGGACGGCATCACGGCGCAGCAATTACGGAATTATCTGGAATTTATCGCGTCGGACGAGCTCGAAGGACGCGACACGCCGTCGCGCGGGCTCGACATCGCCGCGATGTATATCGCCGATCATTTAAAAACCTGGGGCATCAAACCGGCGGGCGATAACGGCACGTATTTTCAAAAATTCCCGCTCCGGCGCAATAAGATCGACGCCGCCGGCACCCGACTGCAATTAAATAATCAATCTTTCGTTTACGGCGAAGATTTTCTGTCGAGCTTTAATCCGGCGATTGTTTCAAACAGCCAGATCGTTTACGCCGGTCATGGCTGGCTGATCAAGTCAAAAAATATTGATGCATTTCAGGGTATTGACGTCAAAGACAAGATCGTCGTCGTTGCCAACAATTTACCGAAAGGCGCGACCTTTAACGATTTGCAGGGCAAACAAGGCGTCGATTGGGCAAGTCCGGCACTTTACGCACAAATGAAAGGCGCGCGCGCGGTGATCGTCTTTGGAAATTACAACAATCTCGCCAACTGGCAAGCCGCGAAATGGACGCAAACCGAAAAAGGCGGGCTCGAATTCGGGACGCCGCAAAATCAAATCACGATTCCGAGCCTGACCGCCAGCCCGCGTCTCATCAACGCGCTCTTTGCCGGTGAAAAAGCAAACGGCAACAATGTTTACACGCGCGGCATCACGCAGGATTTTGTCGAGCCGTTCGATTTGCAGGCGACGAAAAAGATCAGTCTGTCGGTCGCCGTCAAAACCGAAGAAACGCATTCGCAAAACGTCGTCGGAATTTTGGAAGGAACGGACGCGGTTTTAAAAAACGAATATGTCGCGATCGGCGCGCATTACGACCATGTCGGCATAAATCCGTTTGCGGCGGGCGACGATAAGATCTGGAACGGCGCGGACGACGACGGTTCGGGCACGGTCGCCGTACTATCGATCGCCGAAGCCTTTGCGAAAGGCGCACAGCGTCCGAAACGCTCGATCCTTTTTATCTGGCACGCGGGCGAGGAAAAAGGTCTCTGGGGCAGCGAATATTTTACCGACAATCCGACCGTTCCGATCGGTTCGATCGTTACCCAACTCAATATCGATATGATCGGACGCGCCCAGCAACCGGGCGACGAAAATCCGAAAAACAAACTGCTGCCCAAACAGGGCGAAGTTTTTTTGATCGGCTCGCGGATGATGAGCACCGAACTCGGCGTTTTGAGCGATGCGACGAATAAATCGTTTTTGAATATGAGCTTTAATTTCAAATATGACGACCCGAACGATCCCGAACAATTTTTCTATCGCTCCGATCATTTCAACTATGCGCGCAAAGGCATTCCGATCATTTTCTATATGGACGGCGATCATGCCGATTATCACCAGCCGTCGGATTCGATCGAAAAAATCGATTTCGCCAATATGGAGCGGATCGCCCGAACGATCTTTGCGACCGGCTGGGAGCTGGCAAACCGCGCTGCGCGCCCAACCGTCGATAAACCCTTAAAACTAAACGGAAACTAAAATTTAGCGGCGCCGGGAAACGCGCATTAAACCATGATTTAATGCGCGTTTCCCGGCGCCGCTAAAAAATATTTATGAAAATTTTCTGGGCTCTTTTTTTTACTTTGTTTGGCGGGGCGTTTTCGGTATTCGGGCAATCGAAACCGGTCGCGTTTGTCGGCGTCAATGTCATTCCGATGGACAAAGAAAGAGTTTTGACAAATCAAACCGTCCTCGTGCAAGACGGCGTCATTGTCGGGATCGGCAAAAAAGTAAAGCTTCCCCAAAACACCCAAATAATTGACGGCAAAGGCAAATATCTGATTCCCGGACTCGTCGATATGCACGCGCACCTGCTCTCGGACGAAGCCTTGCCCGATTCGCTCGCCGAGGACGAACTCAAAATAATGCTCGCGAACGGCGTGACGACGATTCGTTTGATGATCGGGACGCCCGAACATTTGATCCTGCGCGCTAAATCAGCCAATCAGGAAATCGTCGCGCCCCAAATCTATGCCGCGAGCCCGCAATTTTCGGGCAGAAGCTTTGGCGAAATTTTCAACGGCTATGTCGTCACCAACGAACCGCAGGCGCGTGAAGCGGTGCGCCGGGCAAAAGCCGACGGCTACGATTTTATCAAGCTGACATTTTTTATTTCGCGCCCCGTCTATGACGCCGTGATCGACGAAGCCGCGCGGCAGAATATTCGCGTCATCGGACACGTTGACCGGCAGGTCGGTTTGCGGCGGGCGTTCGAAGCCCGGCAGCAGATCGAACACTTGGACGGTTATTTTGAAGCAATGATTCCCGAATCGGCAAAATTGGCGGGTTCGACTTCGGGCGTTTACGTCTGGCAACCAAAAGCGTGGGAAAGTCTCGACATTCTGGACGAAAAACGAATTCCCGAACTCGCCCGCCAAACAGTCGAAGCCAATCCGTTTGTCTGCCCGACCTTAACATTTCTCAAATCGTCTTTCGGAACCGGCTCATCGGACGCCGAAGTCAAGGCGCGCGCCGGTTACCGGTTTTATCCGCCGAAGATCCGCGACGAACTCGACGAACCGCGTCATAATTTCTGGAAAAACCCGCCGAGCGCCGAGCGCCGCGCCAAATACGTCGATTACCGCAACAGGCTGACAAAAGCGATCTTCGACGCGGGCGGCAAGATTCTCGCGGGTTCCGATTCGCCCGATTGGCTGCTGCTTTACGGTTTTACGCTTCACACGGAACTAAAAAATCTGACCGAAGCCGGACTTTCCAACTTCGCCGCGCTCGAAGCCGCGACCAGAAATCCCGCGCTGTTTTTCGGCACTTTTGACAAAACCGGCACGATCGAAAAAGGCAAACGCGCCGATCTTGTTCTTCTGGACGCCAACCCGCTCGAAAATATCGCGAACACCGAGCGGCGCACGGGCGTTATGCTCAAGGGCAAATATTACGCAAACACCGAACTCAACCGCTGGCTTGACGAAACCGCCGTCAAATTTCAAAAAGTTTCCGAACCGGAAAAAGTTCAGGGCAATGCGGCGGAAGGATTTTGGGAAGGCACGATCGAAAAGGACGGCAAAAGCTGGCGCACAAATCTGAACATCGTTCGAAGCGGCGAAAATTACAAGGCTTTTGCCGATTTCGTTGATGTTGCCGCGCAGGGTTTGGAATTTTCGGTCACCCAAACGGGCGCAGGTTTACGGATCGAAAGACCGCAGCCAAACGGTAAAGCGATCGTTTTTGAAGGAAAGATCGACGGCGAAAATTTTACGGGAAATTGGAGCGGCACGAATACAAACGCCGTTTTCAATCTGAAACGCGGAAAATTGCCGCCGAAATTGTTCCGCGAAGAAGAAGTGCTGTTCAAAAACGGCGCGGTCACGCTGTCGGGAACGCTGCTCTTGCCGCTTTCCGCGCGCACGTTTCCGGCGGTCGTTTTCACGCACGGAAGCGGCGCGCAAACGCGTGCGCCGGCGCGTTTCGAAGCCTTGCGCTTTGTCAAACGCGGGATTGCCGCGCTCATTTACGACAAGCGCGGAACCGGCAAATCGACCGGCGAATTTCGCACCTCGAGCATGGAAGACCTGGCGCGCGACGCGCTTGCCGGAATCGAATTATTAAAGACGCGCACCGAAATCGACCGGCAAAAAATCGGTGTTTCCGGTCATAGCCAGGGCGGCTGGGTCGCGCCTTTGACCGCGACGATGTCAACGACGGTCGCCTTTGTCATCGCGAGCGCGGCTTCGGGCGTCAGCCCCGACCGCCAGAGCATTTATCACCGTGCCAACGTGATGCGCGAGCTGGGATTTTCCGAAACGGAGATAAAAATTGCGACCGAGCTTCGCGAAAAACTTTACGCGACCGGCAAAATGCTTTTGGAAAAAAATCCGAATGCCGCCGCCGAACGCAGAAAGGTTTCCGCCGAACTCGCCAAATACGCCAAAGAACCGTGGTTTGAACCGGGCGCGGAACTGCCGCCGAATCTCGACGACGACAAACCCGCGCAGGGTGCGCT
>CADEFG010000258.1 GCA_902826505.1 uncultured Acidobacteriota bacterium | reverse complement strand
GTATGAAGCCGCGCAATCGGCGAATACCGGCGAAGTTTCCGCCGAAATGCTCAGGGATGTCGGTTGTTCGCACGTGATCATCGGTCATTCCGAACGGCGCCAGTTTTACGGCGAAACGAATGAATCGGTCAATAAAAAGACAAAATCCGCGCTTCGATCGAATTTAGCTGCGATTGTTTGTGTCGGCGAAACCTTGCAAGAACGCGAGAGCGAAAAACTTTTTGAAGTGGTCGAAACACAGGTTCGCGAAGGTTTGGACGGTTTGACAACTTCCGATATGGAACGTATCATAATCGCTTACGAGCCTGTTTGGGCGATCGGCACCGGAAAAACTGCCACGCCTCAACAGGCTCAAGAAATGCACGGCTTTATCCGTCAAAAATTAGCCGAATCGCACGGTGAAAACACGGCAAACGCCACGCGGATTCTATACGGCGGTTCGGTCAAACCCGAAAATATCGCGGTTTTGATGAGTGAAAAAGATATTGACGGAGCACTCGTCGGCGGCGCAAGCCTCGATGCGGAAAGTTTTGCAAAGATTGTTAATTACAAGTAGTTTTTTAGGTGGTTTAGAACTTTGACTTATTTTTTATACGGATTATTTTTTCTTTCTTGTATCGTGTTGATTGTCACGGTTTTATTACAACCGGGAAAATCCGATGCCGGCGCGCTCTTTACGAGCAGCACGTCGAGCAACGCCTACGGTTCACGCGGAACGGCGACGGTTTTATCAAAAACAACGATCGTCACCGCGACGATCTTTATGTTATCGGCGCTGATGCTCTCGATGCCGGCGTTAAACGGCGGCGTTTCGGTTCTCTCGACCAATCCCGAAACACCCGCCGAAACGACAACGCCGAACACGAATGCCAATGTCGATGCAAACGCGCCGGTCATCCCGGACGCCAACGCCAACTCATCGATCAGTGTTCCGGTCAATACGAATGTGACAAATGTTCCGGTAACGGCACCTGCCAACACTGCTGCCAATACGGCAAAAACCAACACGGAAAAGAAACCTGAACCGAAGAAGGAAACAAATACGAAAAGATAGTATTTGTCCGGTTTGATTGAAAACAAAGAAACTGCTGAGGTGGCGTAATTGGTAGCCGCGCACGTTTGAGGGGCGTGTGGAGAAATCCGTGCGGGTTCGAGTCCCGCCCTCAGCACCACAGATTAAGAGACAAGCTTTTGAGCTTGTCTTTTTTATTTTTAAATAATTTATGCGCAAGGATTTAGCGCGGAAGAACAAAAATCCTAAAAAAAAATGGCAACCAACGAAAAAAAATATTCTTCTAAACAACCGAAATTAACAAAACTAAACGGTAAAAAAAGGCATTTTACCGTAATCGTAAATAAAATTCACAACAAAAAATCAAAAAAACGATCTAAAGCAATTTAGGTCGAATGTCAGGAGAAAACTATGCAAAAAAATCACCTTCGTTCCTTGTTCGCATCTTTTTTTATCTTTCTTAGTTTCGTAATCACCGGTGCCGCCCAAACTTCGCCCAGCAAAAATTTCCCGAATGTCAAAATAAAGAATTTCGGTCAGATGGATGAACGATATTATCGCGGCGCCCAGCCCAAAAAAGACCAGTACAAGGCTTTAGCGGATTTGGGTGTCAAAACCGTTATTGATTTGCGGCACGACCCGAAGGACTACGAAAAAACGGCGGTCGAGGCTCTCGGCATGAAATATGTAAATATACCGATGAGCGATGGAAGTTATCCGAAACCGGAATCGATCGAGGCTTTTATAAAGCTCATTAACGACCCGGAAACCGGCGTGGTATATGTTCATTGTCGGGGCGGAAAGCATCGCACCGGCGTGACCGGCGCGGTCTATCGCTTTACCAAATACGGTTGGGATTACGACAAAGCCTATGCGGAAATGAAGAATTATGATTTTTATACCAGTTGGGGACACGGCGATATGAAAACTTTTGTTGTTGATTATTACGGTAAATGGAAAGCCGAACAGGCAAAACTAGCGACCACCCAGGAAACGCCGAATGGTTCTCAATAATTAGTTTGAAATTGAAGGCTGTGACCGAATCGAAAAAATCTCTTCACAGCCTTTTTGTTTGACTTATTGATAAATATCAGTCGCGCTTTTCTTCTGGGTCCACTGGATTCCTTCAATATTCTGAGCATCCAGATCAAGGATCCGGTCGCTTAATTGATCGGTGCTGATACTCAAACGAAGATTCAGATAATACATGATCGAACCGATCGGGTTTTCCTCGTCGGGCGGGTCAATTTGCCGGATCTCGGCTTCGAGTTTATTGCTGTCAAAGATTTTCTTCAGCAGATTTTGGGTCTTTTCGGGATTTCGGGTTTTGACCATCAATTCCATCGACCGAAAAACCTGTTCGGGTTCATTATGCTCGAGGAATCTCAATAATAATAAGGCAAACAGACATAACACGAGACCAAGTTCCCAACGTCCGACGCCGGCTGCCAATCCGAGCGCGAGACTGATCAGTAAAACCGTGATTTCCTTTGGATCGCGGATGTTTGTCCGAAAACGGACGAGCGAAACCGCCGCGAAAATTGCAAAAGCGCGGGCGGCATTATCGCCGACGATCATCATCAATGCCGCCGCCACCACCGAAAGCAGGATTTGGGTTTGGGCAACATATAGATTGCGCTGGTATAACGGTAAATTCCGGCGCGGACGAAAAGCGAGGATCGCCGAAAGAATGACCGCTAACAGCAAGCGAACGAAAATTTCGAAAGCTCTGAAATACCAGGTCGTGTTGGCAGTAGCGGTTTCAGATGAGAAAACCTGTGAAATGAAAGGAACATCTTCATCAGCCTTCGCCGGTTTTGATTGTCCGCTCATTTGCGCTGATGTTTCGACTTTGCCTGTTTCCGAAACAATTTGATTTCTTTGACGAACAAATGTATAACCGGCGACCAGACCAATGATCGTGAGAGTTAACAAAAGACAAGCGCCAACGATACTTGAAATGATGATAAGTTTTCTATTTTTCATCGCTTATCTTCCGGCAAACCGGTTTTGACTTGTCACCCGATCCAAATCGGCGATCCGGTTTTTGACCGTTTGCGCGAGCAATTTTATATCTTGCGGTGAATAATTTGCCGCCCGGAAAACGTCTTCGATCTGTTCATCGCTCATTTGAAGTAATAGATCCGCCAGCCACCGACCTTGTTCCAAAGTAATGTCCTTGAACAATCCATTCATTCTTCCCTTGTAGGAGAATTTAATGCGACCGTTTTTAACACCCTCGATAAACTTATTGTTACTATAATGGACGGGATTATTTCGACTGCGACCGAGCCGCCAGAAGATCGGCAAGCGGTTACTACCGACCTTACCAAAGGTGGCGCCCAAATCGCTGACGACATATTGAAGCTCCCGTTCCTTTTTATCGAATAAAATAATATTGTTGCTCTCGCCTTTCAAATCCCAATTATTCAAAAACGCCATCATGATCTTTAAGCCCTGAAATTCATTGGTGTTACTGAACGGATTTTGTTTCCATTTCCATCTTTCCTGACGGTCGATGTTTTCGGGACGCGCTTCGAGCCGGACATTGGAAAAAGTGCCTTTGCCGGGAATCGTCAAGCTCGGCACCAGATAATTAATTTCGGTCTTATAGCCCAAACCCCAGATCAACCGCACGGAAGCCGTTTCCGACTGTGCTTCACGACCTATTTTGGCGACCCAGATTTGACCGGCACCGTCTTTGATCCGGTATTTTTTGTTGCTCCCGCCTTTTTCTTCCTTGATGAATGTAATTTTGCTCAGTTCCGGTTGTTGTTGCTTGCCGCCCGGACCGTCAAAAAGGTTTCTCTGGCTGATATCTACTTTTTCCCACATCACGGGTTTGCCTGATGGAGTTTGTGGGACGGATTTGCTCTTTGAAGTTTTCTTTTTGGATTTTTTCTGCGCCGGAACGAACGAAAACGCGAGCGCGCAAATAATTAATAAAATAATCGGTTTGAATGATCTGCTTACTTTGGACATTTAATTTACCCTCCTTGTTTTTAATGATTCGCATGAAACATTACGACATTCGAAACGTTTTGAAACGAAAGCTGAACATCGAAATCTTCTTCCTCGAAAGCCGGCGAAACACGTTTGTATTTGCCGTCCGGTAAGAGCTCGGCGGCTTTCACGTTATCGCGCAGATAAAGAGCCAGATATTCGTCCTTCAAAAAATTTTTCAGCGATGAATTTTCAACCGGTGTGATAACTTCAACGCGCCGGTCGAGATTTCGGGGCATCCAATCGGAACTTCCGAGATAAATTTCTTCGACGCCGCCGTTGGCAAAATAATAAACACGGCTGTGTTCGAGCAAACGCCCGACAATGCTGCGCACCCGAATATTTTCTGAAAGCCCGGAAATGCCCGGACGAAGCATACAAATTCCGCGAACGATCAGATCGATCTCGACACCGGCTTGGGATGCCTCGTAAAGCGTTCGAATAATCTCCGTATCGGCTAAACGATTAAATTTGGCGATAATTCGAGCGGGCAATCCTTTTTGCGCATTTATGGTTTCACGCTTGATCAGCTCGATCATTCTTTCGCGCAGATTGATCGGCGCGACGAGCAGTTTGCGAAAACCTTCGTTCTGCGAATAAGCCGTCAAATAGTTAAATAATTCGGTCGCGTCCTCGCCGATTTCCTCGTCCACGGTCAGCAAACCGAGATCCGTATAAACGGCTGATGTTTCTGGATTGTAATTTCCGGTCGCGAGATGAATATAGCGGCGTAGTTCATCACCTTCGCGCCGGACGATCAGAGTTGTTTTACAATGTGTTTTCAAACCGGCAAGCCCGTAAATAACATGAATTCCGGCGTGTTCGAAGCGTTTTGCCCATTCGATATTGTTTTCTTCGTCGAACCGCGCTTTTAATTCGATCAGCACCGTTACCTGTTTGCCGCGTTCGCTGGCTTCGATCAGGATCGGCGGAATCGGTGAATCCGCGCCGGTTCTGTAAAGACATATTTTGATCGCCAGTACGTCCGGATCAGCGGCGGCTTCTTTGATAAAATCCGTCACAATGTTGTAGGGCATATATGGGTGATGGAGCAAAATATCTTCGCGCTTGATAATATCGAACAGCGATTCGTCCGTATTTAATATTGACGGACGGGAAACGGTAAGTGCCTGATCTTTGAGGTCGGGACGTTCGATTTTGTATAAACCCATCAAATCGGCAACATTGATCGCACCGTCAACCCGGTAAACATCGTCAGCCGAAATCTCGAGCGAGCCTTCTAAATATTTGACCATTTCATCGGGCATTTTTTTTGAAACTTCCAACCTGACAACATCGCCGAATCGTCGCTGCTTTAAATTTTGTTCCATCATTTCAAGCAGATCCGAGGCTTCGGCTTCGCGCAGCTCGAGATCGGCATCACGCGTGATCCGAAACGGATAACAAGCCTCGGGACGCGCTTCGGGAACCAGCATACGAATATTCGAAGCGATCAAATCTTCCGCCAGAACGAACTTTGTCGAATCCTCATCGATCGGAATAAGACGCGGAACAAAAGGCGGTATTTTGAGCCTGATAAAGAAATTTTTGGTATTTCCGGTCGTTTTGGCGGATCGGCGATGCAGTTTGGGTTTGATAATCAACCCGAGATTCAGACTTCCGCCCGAAATGTATGGAAACGGATGCGCGGGATCAACCGCCTGTGGTGTCAGAATCGGATAAATTCGACGTTTGAAATATTCGTTCAATTTAAGTTGTTCCGCTTCGGACAAGGTTTTGAAGGAAGATATTTCGATTCCATTGGCGGAAAGCTCGGGCAGTATTTCTTCCCGCAAACATTTCATCTGTCTGTTGATCAATTCCGTGATTCGCGGTTTTATTTCTGCCAATTGTTCGGCGGGTGTCAGTCCGTCGGCGGAAATCTTGTGACAGTGTTTTTCCTTAAGACCGGAAACGCGGATCATGAAAAACTCGTCGAGATTTGCCGAAAGAATGACAAGAAACTTTAATCTTTCGAGAATCGGCAGCGATTTATCAGAAGCTTCATCCAGGACGCGTCGAAAAAATTCGATCAGACTAAAATCACGGTTAAATAAATAGTCAGAAGATCGCGGCAACGTGGAAGGGATTGATTCGGATTGTTCCGTTTTAACTTCGATCGGAAATAATTTTCTGGCTCGGTAAGACATAATTTTTGTCCAATATCTATTCTATTTACGGAGAGTAAATAAATACCAAAACCTTGAAGAAGCAAACATCATTCCAAAAAAAATATTTGCCGATTATTTCGGAAAAGAGTTGATTTTATTGGGGTGTGAGCATTAAATTAGAGAACAGGCGAATTCGGCAGAATTTATTGATTTGAAGTCGATCGTATTAAAACACTACAACCCCATTTGGGAGACAACTATTGAAAAGGAGAATGGAATAATGAATAAAGCAGCCACCGGTCAAATTATCCAATGTCCGAATTGCGGGGCAAAAAATCGTGTTTCGGTTGGTGAATCGGCTATCAAAAAGGCTGTTTGCGGGCGTTGTAAAAAGCCCTTGCCGGATTTTGTTGAGAAACCGTTAATTATCACGGACGCGAACTTTAATGAAATTGTCGGAAAATCTTCACTGCCGGTTTTGTTAGATTTATGGGCTGCCTGGTGCGGTCCGTGCCGGATCATTGCGCCGACGATCGAACAACTTGCCAGCGAACTTGCGGGCAAAATCTTGGTCGGAAAACTCAATGTTGACGAAAATCAAATGACGGCTTCGCGGTTTGGAGTGCAAAGTATTCCGACGCTGCTGATTTTGAAAGACGGCAGGGAAGCCGACCGCCTGATCGGCGTTCAATCACGCGAAGCAATTCTGCGGCGGTTACAATCTTATTTATCATGAACCCGGGAAAATATTCGTAACGAACTTGAAATCTGATAAGACTTAAAACTGCGTTTTTTAAGGTTTGTGAAAACTCAAACTTTGCGCCACCAGCGCCTTGGCGGGAAAGTTACCGGTTGTTTCCCGCCAAGGTGCCAAGCCGCCAAGAAAAAAACTGGATGCCTTTCTAAATCCAATGATCGAAAAGTGGCAAAATTAAAAAA
>CADEFG010000257.1:6432-7075 GCA_902826505.1 uncultured Acidobacteriota bacterium | reverse complement strand
TTTGCGGTCGTCGCCGAAGAAGTTCGAAACTTGGCGATGCGTTCGGCGGAAGCGGCGAAAAACACCGCGCAGATGATCGACGAATCGGTCAACAACACGCAATCGGGCGTCAAGCTCAACGAACAGGTTTTGGAAAATTTGACCGAAATCCGCGGACACGTCGAAAAGGTCAGCCAGATGATGAACGACATCGCGACCGAATCGAATTCGCAAAACCGGAACATCGAACAGATCAGCAACGCGATCGAACAGATCAGCGACGTCACGCAGCAAGTTGCCGCCAGCTCGGAAGAAACCGCCAGCGCATCCGAGGAATTAGCCGGACAATCACAGGAAATGCTCGGTTTGATCAACAGCTACGATCTGGGCGGAAATATCAAAAAAAATTCTTTTCAACCCCCAAAAAACAAAACGATAAACACCGCGCCGAAAACCTTCGGAAATACGAAGGTCAAAACGACGCAGAATTTATCAACTAATACTTCCCGTAATAACGGAAAGGTTAAAAAATTTAATTCTTTGTCCCAACCAGAACAATTAATCCCGTTTGATGAGATGTCCGACGATGTTTTACATGAATTTTAATCACAAATAACTGGGGGTTGACGGTTTTAAACATGACAAAGAATCTCAAGGAATATGT
>CADEFG010000257.1:0-6422 GCA_902826505.1 uncultured Acidobacteriota bacterium | reverse complement strand
AAACCTCTGAAAGCCACAAACGGTTTCAGCAAGGGCAAAAACGGAAAATCGAAAAAACACCCGCTGACGAATTTCAGTTCAGCCGCCGACGCGGAAAATTTCATCCCGTTCGACGATATGAGCGATTCGGTTTTGAAGGATTTTTAATCGGCTAAAGTTTGAAAAAGGCGTAAAGATTTTGCGCCTTTTTCAAACGTTTTACGCGCCAATCACTCGCACAACGGAGTAAATAGAATGCTTAAATTTAACAATCTAAAGGTCAAATATAAACTTCTGACACTGGTCGGAATTGCTGTTTTGGGATTTCTTCTATTCGGACTTAACTCTTACCGAACGCTGGTCAAAGTTGAGGTCAACGGCGAGCTATACAACAATATCGTGCGCCAGAAAGATTTGCTTGCCGATATTTTGCCGCCGCCCGCTTATCTGGTCGAATCCTATCTGGTCGCCCTGCAAATGACCAACACGACCGACCCGGAAGAAATCGCTCAATTAAAAAAACAAAGCGAAAAATTGCGCGAAGATTTTGAAACGCGCCACGCATTTTGGGAAAAAGAATTATCCGACCCGCAAACCCGCGAAGTTTTTCTGAAAAAATCATACGAACCCGGGCTCAGTTTTTTTGAAGTCTTCGACAAGGAATTTCTGCCGGCAATCGAAAAAGGCGACCCGGCAAAAGCCCGCGCCGTTGCCGAAGGCGCTTTGCAGGATAAATATAATTTGCACCGCGCAGCAATTGACGATGTTGTTAAATTATCGACCAAAAACAGTCAGGAAGGCGAAGCCGAAGCCGCGCAAATTCTTTCTTCGAGTAATTTTTGGATGGTCGCCATCGGAATTATCATTTGTTTGGGCGTCGCCGCCGCCGGTTGGGTTTTCTCGAATTTGATTGCCGAACCCCTGGGCGAAATCACCGAAAAACTCGAAGCGATGGCGCAGGGCGATATCAATCAAAGATTTAATTACACCGGAAATGACGAGATCGGCAAACTTGCCGTTTCATTTCATTCGATCACGGATTATATCCGCAATATTGCCAATTCGGCGGACGCGCTCGCCTCGGGCGATCTCTCGAGAAAAGTGACGGTTCGTTCCGACCGCGACACGCTTTCAAAAAATCTCAACAACGCCGTCGATTCGCTTCAAAATCTGATCAACGAAACGCAAAATCTTAACGCCGAAGCTCTCAAAGGAAATATCAATTTCCGCAGCGATACGGCAAATTTCGGCGGTTCATACGCGGAATTGTTAAAGGGCATCAATTTGTTGCTTGATGCGGTTGCGGAACCGATCAACGAAGCCTCGGAATGTTTGCAAAAGGTCGCCGATCGCGACCTGACGGCGCAGATGACGGGCAATTATAAAGGCGAATTCGCGAAAATTCAGGATTCTCTGAATACCGCGCTCGTCAATCTCGATTCCGGCATGTCGCAAATCTCGGAAGGCGCCGAACAGGTTGCCGAAGCCGCCGGACAAATCTCGATGGGTTCGCAATCATTGGCGCAAAGTTCATCGGAACAAGCCTCGACCCTCGAAGAAGTTGCGAGCAGCTTGCAGGAGATCTCCTCGATGACCAAACAAAATGCCGCCAATTCTCAGGAAGCGCGATCGCTTTCGGAAGCCGCCCGCAAAACGACCGAAGAAGGCATGAGCAATATGCTTCGTTTGAACGATGCGGTCGAACGCATCAAAACGTCGTCGGATTCGACGGTCAAGATCGTCAAAACGATCGAAGAGATCGCCTTTCAAACGAATCTTTTGGCGCTCAATGCGGCGGTCGAAGCGGCGCGTGCCGGTGATGCCGGAAAAGGCTTTGCCGTGGTTGCCGAAGAAGTCCGCAATCTCGCGATGCGTTCGGCGGAAGCGGCGAAAAACACCGCGCAATTGATCGACGAATCGGTCAAAAATACGATGAGCGGCGTCGTCATCCACAACGATGTTTCAAAAAATCTGGATGATATTTTAGTCCAGATCGAAAAAGTTTCGGCGGTCAGCAACGAGATCGCCGTCGCGACCGAACAGCAGAGCGACGGGATCGAGCAGATCAGCGTCGCCTTCGAACAGATGAATATCGTCACGCAGCAGACAGCGGCGAATTCCGAGGAATCGGCAAGCTCGGCGGAAGAATTATCCGGTCAATCGCAGGAAATGATGAGCTTGATCGGAAGTTTTACGATCAACGGAAAAACCCGCCAAATGAATTATTCGTCAAACAACGGCGGCAAGCCGCCCGCTAAATCCGCTTTTAACGGAAAATCGCCGACGGCTTTCAAAAATTTCAATTCCGGCAAAAAGCGGAATCCGAAATCTTTGGACTCAAATTTTGAAGCCGAAAGCTTTATCCCTTTCAACAATGACGGCGACGCGGTTTTGAAGGAATTCTAAACCCCAAACACTACCCATAAAAACTCCCACAAAAAAACTCACGGCTCGTTCTTCACAAAACTAATTTTTCAAAAGAGGTCCAGATGTTCAATCTTTATAACTTATCAATTTCAAAAAAAATGGCGCTGCTTTCGGGAATTGCCCTGACGGCTTTAATCCTGATCGGCATCGTGTCGTATTGGATAATTACGCAATTATCATACAATATTGACGATTTAAGCACGGTTCAAATCGTCGCGATGCACGACGCGATGCAGGCGGATATGATGCACGACGGTTTGCGGGCGGTCGTTTTTCGCTCGATTCTCGCGGCGCAAACAAATAATGAAACCGATAAAAAAGAATGTGCCGACGAGCTCGAAGAATTTACCGCCAGTTTTAAAAAGTCTCTGGAAGAACTCGACCAATTGCCGCTGGACAAAGAAACCAAAGAATCCGTCCGAGCCGTCTTTCCCGAACTTCAAAAATATATTGCCGAATCCGAAGAAATCACAAAAATGGCGCTTTCCAATCAGACCGACAAAGCGCTTAAAGAAATTCCGAAGTTTCAGGAACAATTCAAAATCTTAGAAGAACGGATGGAAACGCTCGGCAATCTGATCGAACAGAATTCGCAGAAAAGCCGCGAAAAAAGCACCCGCGAAGTAGTTTATGCGAAGGTCACGGTCGTCGCGGTTTGTGTGTTGAGTTTTGCGGTCGCCTTGTTTTTAAGCGTCTTTCTTTCGCGTTCGATCGTCAGCCGGCTGAAAACTTTAGCGGAAATCGTCGAGAGTTTTTCGACCAAAAATATCGAGGAAAAGATTGACTGTCAAGCCGCCGATGAAATCGGGGTCGTGACCCGCGCTTTTCGTGATGCCTTTCAATATCTTGAGCGCATTGCCCAAGCCGCCGACGGTTTGAGTCACGGCAAATTCGATGTTCAGCTGGCGGCGCGTTCGGCAGACGATATGCTTTCGCGAAATTTTATGGTCGTCACGAAAACTTTGCAGAATCTGATCGCGGAAACATCGGTTTTGACAAAAGGCGCGCAAGCCGGCGACCTCAGCTGCCGCGGAAACAGCGAACAATTTCAAGGCGGTTATCGTGATCTGGTCAAAAACATCAACGCGACCTTAAATTCGATCGCCGAACCGATCCACGAAGCCTCGGTCGTGCTTGAACGAATCGCCGACCGCGATCTGACGGCGCAAATGCGTGGCGAATATCAGGGCGATTTTGCCAAGATCAAGGTTTCGGTCAATCTGGCGGCGGAAAATCTGCGCCACGGTTTCGAACATGTTGCCGACAGCGCCGATCAGGTTGCTTCGGCGGCTTTGCAAATCTCGTTGGGAAGTCAATCGCTTGCCCACGGCGCCTCGGAACAGGCGTCATCGCTGGAAGAAGTTTCCAGCAACCTGCACGAAATTTCCTCGATGACTCGCCAAAATGCGGTAAGCTCGGCGGAAGCCCGCTCGCTTTCGACCGATGCGCAGAAAACCGCCACCAGCGGTTTGAAAAATATGCAGCGTCTGAACGAAGCGGTCGAACGCATCAAAACCTCGTCGGATTCGACCGCGAAGATCGTCAAAACGATCGAAGAGATCGCCTTTCAGACAAATCTTTTGGCGCTCAATGCGGCGGTCGAAGCGGCGCGCGCCGGTGATGCCGGGAAAGGTTTTGCGGTCGTCGCCGAAGAAGTTCGAAACTTGGCGATGCGTTCGGCGGAAGCCGCCCGGAGCAGCGCGACGATGATCGATGAAGCGGTCACCAATACGAGCGAAGGCGTCGCGCTCAACGCGCAGGTTTCTAAAAATCTCGAAGAAATAAATTCACAGATTCAAAAGGTCGGCGCGGTCGTTTCGGAAATCGCGGGCGCCACCGAACAGCAAAGTCAAGGTATCGAACAGATCAACAAAGCGGTCGAACAAATCAACCTCGTCACCCAGGAAATTGCCGCAAATTCCGAAGAATCGGCAAGCTCGGCGGAAGAATTATCAAGCCAGTCGCAGGAAATGATCGGTTTGATCGCCACCTATCAACTCGCCGACCGGATGAACAATTCATCGAAATCATTGGCGGGCGGTCGCGGAAATAAAGGTTTTCAGCCCGCACCGTCGTTTAGCGTTACCGGTTCTGGTTTCGCCGAAACAAAATTAGGATAAATTCCAACACAAAAAAAATGTCCATCAAAAACTTATCGATCGGAAAAAAACTCGGTTTATTAAGCGGCACGATCTTCGCTTCCCTGCTTCTCATCAGCCTTGTTTCCTACCTGACAATCAGTGATCTCGGCGCGGCTCAAAAAAATCTCGGATCGACGCAGATTCCGGCGATCCGCAGCATCGGGATGACCGATATGTATCACGACGGCATCAGCAAAGTCGCGTACAAATCGCTCGTCGTCGGTGAATCAAAAGACGCCGCCGAAATAAAAGCGACGCGCGAAGAAGCCGAGGAATTTTTCACGAATATCAAAGCTAATTTTGAAAAATTGAATGCCCTCGAATTAAACAAAGAAACCGAAGACGCGATCAAAGACGTCGCGCCGACAATTGACCAATACGTTCGGACCGCAAAGGAATTAACCGATCTTGCCCTCGACGGAAAACGCCAGCAAGCCGATGCTTTGATGCCGAAGTTTCAGGAAGATTTCGAAGCGCTCGAGGAAAATTTGGGCAAGCTCGGCGATTTTATCGAAAAAGATGCCGACCGGAGCGTTGAATCTTCGAGCGCGGTCGCCGCCTGGGCAACGCCCAAACTTTTGATCGTTTTATTCGTCAGTTTGATCGTTTCCCTCGTCGCGACGCTGTTGATTTCCCGTTCACTGATCAACCCGATGCAGGAAATGACCCGAATCGCTTCAAAATTAGCGGTCGGCGATATTAGTCAAACGATCGCTTATCAATCTAAAGATGAAATCGGTTTGCTGGCTGATTCTTTCCGCAATTCTATTTCCTACATCCGCGACATCGCCTGCGCGGCGGACGCGATCAGCCTGGGCAGACTCGACTTTATCAGCCTTCAGCCAAAATCCGACACCGATCTGTTAACCCGAAATTTTATAAAAGTGAGCGAATCGTTGAAAAACCTCAACGACGAAACCCAACTTTTAATTTATTCCGCCAAGGAAGGAAATCTGTCAAAACGCGGAGATGTCGACAAGTTCGAAGGCACTTACGCCGCGTTGATCGGCGGCATAAATCAGGTTTTGGACGCGGTTTCGGAACCGATCAACGAAGCCTCGGAATGTCTGCAAAAGGTCGCCGAACGCGATCTGACGGCGCAGATGACCGGTAATTATAAAGGCGAATTCGCCCGCATCAAAACTTCGCTCAATACCGCGCTCGTCAATCTCGACACGGGCATGTCGCAGATCTCCGAGGGCGCCGAACAGGTTGCCGAAGCCGCCGGACAGATCTCGATGGGTTCGCAATCATTGGCGCAAAGCTCGTCGGAACAAGCCTCGACGCTTGAAGAAGTCGCGAGCAGCTTGCAGGAAATCTCCTCGATGACCAAACAAAACGCCGCCAATTCTCAGGAAGCGCGTTCAATCTCGGAAAACGCGAGCCGCATCACCAAAGGCGGCATTTCAAATATGAACCGTTTGAATGCGGCGGTTGAAAGAATCAGACAATCGGCTGATTCGACGGTCAAGATCGTCAAAACGATCGAAGAGATCGCCTTTCAGACGAATCTGCTGGCATTGAACGCGGCGGTCGAAGCCGCGCGCGCCGGAGATGCCGGGAAAGGTTTCGCGGTCGTCGCCGAAGAAGTTCGAAACTTGGCGATGCGTTCGGGCGAAGCCGCCAAAAACACTTCGCATCTGATTAGCGAATGGGTCGAAAATACCGAAAGCGGCGTCAATATGAATCACGAAGTTTCCAAAAATCTTCACGAAATAATGTCCGAAGTTGAAAAGGTTTCGGCGGTCAGCAACGAGATCGCCGTCGCGACCGAACAGCAGAGCGACGGCATCGAACAGATCAGTGTCGCCTTCGAGCAAATGAATATCGTCACGCAGCAGACAGCGGCGAATTCCGAGGAATCGGCAAGCTCGG
>CADEFG010000256.1 GCA_902826505.1 uncultured Acidobacteriota bacterium | reverse complement strand
GCCCTGCGAAAAACGCGTTGCGCGAAACGGCGTTCAAAATACTCAGATTGATGCGCCCGTCAATCGTCAGATTGTTCATGCCGTTATTCTTTAAAGCCTTTGTCCCGCTGACGACGAGATTCGAACCGCCGCCCGCAAATTTGGCGTTTTCAACGACGACCTCGTTCGAATCAAATCGGACGGCGACGGGTTCGGTCGCGACCAGCGGCGTATCGCCGATTTGCAGAGCGAGCTGTGTAAAATTTGCCGAGCCTTTTAAATTATCGGTCGTAAAAGAACGCTGTCCGCTGGCATCAATGCTCGAAAGATTGCCTTCGAGAAAAACTCTGCCGGTCGCTTGTCCGGTGATCGCGACTTCGCCGGGTTGCCGGACGAGCGCGATAAACGGTTCGAGCTGCGTGTTGTTAAAAGTCGTTTCGGCGCGAAACGGCAGATTTTCGTCGGCAAAATTGACGTTTGCCGTGATCGTTTGCTGTTGTCCCTGAAGATTGGCGGTGACGTTGGCGTTGAGCTGCTGGTTTTCGGTTTTGCCGTTGAACGTAACTTCGCCGAGCGCGTTGTTATTCAAAGTCACATTATTTCCCGTGCCGTTAAAGTTTATTTCGTAGCTTCGCGAATCAGCCGTCCTGCCGGTTGCTTTGGCGGTCAAATTAATGGTCCCGCCGATCTCGGGAATTTTCTCGTTGCTCGGAATAAACGGGCGAATCCGCGCAAACGGAATTTCTTTGCCCTCGACATCGAAATCAAACGCGGTCGTCTCGGTTTGATAAGTTCCTTTGGCGGTCAAAGTTCCTTCGGCAAATTTGGCGTTGAAACTTTCGAGATTGACCAGATTTCCCGCGAAAGTGACGCGCGTCTCGAGATTGTCGAAAGTTTGCCCCTGCAGCGAACCGTTCGTCGCCGTCAGATTGGCTTCGCCCTGCATCGCGCCGGGCAAACCGCTGACGTTGATCGTGCCCGAAGTGTTCGCTTCCAAACCGCGCAGACTTTCGGGCAAAGTAACCGGCAAAGCCGCCAAAAGATTGCCCGTATTGATATTCGTTAACGTTGCCTGAACGGAAATATTATTCATCCCGCCGCTCGGAATGGCGACATTGAATGCCAGATTTCCGCCGTCCTTTTCCTGCAAAACGCCGTTTTTAATTTCGGTTCCGGTCGGCGAAACGTTCAAGTCGGTTTTCAGCGAACCGATTTCGCGCCCGCGCAAGATGAGCGAATCGAGCGCCGCGCGCCCGTCGATCGTCGGATTTGAAACATTGCCGGTCAGCGTTCCGCTGAAATTCAAATTTCCCGCAAATTCCGCTTGATATTCAGCGATTTTCTGGTCAAATTCCGGCGAAAGATTCAAAACCTGAATGATCCGGCTGATTTCGCGGGCGTCCGAAGAATTTAAGGCGAGATTCAGATTTGAATTATAACCGTTGAGATCGAAATTTCCGTTCGCGGTAAATTCGCTTTTTTCGGTATTGAGCCGCGCCACGTCAACATTAAAAAGTCCGTTCGTCGCCGAGGCTTCGACGCGTCCCGTAACGGGAATCAAACCGCGTTCAGCCGTTCCGGCGTTTGCCGTGATGTCGGCGGTCAGATTGCCGCTCGCGGTTTTAAAGTTCGTTCCGGCAAAGGTCAGATTTACCTTGCCGGTCGTTTCGCCCTCGACCGGGACGACGCGTCCGCCTTGCAGCGCGAGCAGTTTTCCGAGATCGAGATTTGTAAAATCGGCATTGATTTCCGAACGGTTGCGGGTATTTAAAGCGATCGTCGCATTGCCCGTCAGTTTCCCGTCCATCACGTCGGCGGTCAGATCGTTGAGCGCGACCTTGTTATTATCAACCGACACGGCGGCGCGCGCCGCGCCGAGCTTGATGCTTCCGACCGTTCCGCCGCCCAAGCTCATGTCCGCGCTGGCGCGATACGCGCCCGAAGGTTCAAGCACAAAAACGGGTTTGTAAATTTTAACGTTTTCGAGATTGCCGCCTTCGGGCAGATCCGAATTTTTGACTAAAGTTACGTTGCCCGCGTCAATATCGCCCGAAGTTCCTTCGATCCTGCCCTGCCGAACCGTCAGCCGGACGCCCGCGATATTCAATGTTCCAAGAACCGCCGCGGCTGTTTCGAGCTTGGCGACTTTCAGATTGTCCGAAGCGACGATCGTTTCGCTCGGAACGTCCGTGACATTAAAATTATAAGCGAAAATCTCGCCGAGTTTGACGTTGTCCAGATCAACTTCTGAAGCGCGGAGAGTTTTCGCATTAAACGTTGTCGTGCCGTTTTCGTAACCGACCCGCGCATCGTTGGCGACAAGATTTTTAAGTTTTGTATCTTTAACGTTCGCGGAAGTTGATGTGATCGTCGCGACTTGCACGTCGGTGCGTTTCGGAACGTCTTTGATCTTTAGATTATTTGCTTTGACGCCTTCCATATCAAAGGCTTTGGTTTTGAATTTTCCGGCGGTGGCGTTCGGCGCGGAAACATTCGTGACGCCGTCGTTCGAGTCAAACTTGATACCCGAAACTTGCAGATTATCGATGTCAAAACCTTTCGAGGTGAAAGTTTTGCTGCGCGCACTGCCAAAGACGGCGGTAAATTTTGCTTCCTTATAGTCGGCGACCGCGTCTGATAGAAAAAGCCCGCCGATCGTCCCGAAGGGCGTTTTGGCGGCGGCGGCTTGCAGTTCGCCGACCCACCGAAAGTCCGTGCCCGTGCCGCGAATCATTCCGACCAATTGCGGATAATCGATCTTAAAATCTTCGAATGTCAAAAGCTGGGCGATTGCCTTGCCGTTTGCTTCGTAGGTCGAACCTTTGCCGTCAACCGCTGCGTTGACGTTCAGACCTTTCAGATAAATGTTCGAAGCCGAAAGCGATTCGGACGAAATTTCGCCGTTGACCTTGTAATTTTCGCCTTCGCCCGAAACCGTTCCCTTAAAATTGCCGATTCCGCGCAGCGGCGTTCCCAATGGAAAAATGTCCGAAGTCTGCGTCAGATCAACCGTTGATTCGATTTCGAGATTGTATTTCGGCGATTCCCAACCATCAATTTTTCCTTTTAAATTCGATTCGCCGATCGGCGTCGTCAATCTTAAACCCGTGATCTGCGCGCCTTTCGAATCGGCGATGCCTTCGGCGTTCAAATCAATATTTTCGAGTTTGCTCTGGTCGTAAATAAAATTCGAATCCTTTGAAGCGAGATCGAATTTATAACGCTTTTGCTCGTCGGGAACTTGAATATTTTCGGGTGCGAGCGAAAATACTACGTTTTTTGCGTCGCCGCCGAGCTTGCGCGAAACGTCGCCGTAATGGACAAGTCCGTCTTTGAGATCGAATTTGATTGATGAATATGTAAAATTGACGTTTGTTTTTTCTTCGACAAAAACGAGATTCGAAAAGTTCGATTTACCGTTTTCGTCAAATTTTACCCAAGCCTCGGCGCCGTTGATCTCGGTCGAATCAACGCTGATGTCGCGGCTCAGTTGCCACGCGTAAAGATTTTGAACGGTTAATCCGAGTTTGGCATCGCGGATAAAAAACAGTTTTTCGCCCGTGATCTTGTCGTTGAAGGTCGCGTTTTTGAGTTCCAATTGCAAGGGCGCGACCGTCACGCGAAATGTATCGGCGCTAAAAACAATCCCGATTCGCTCCATTTTGGCGACAAACTGCGTTTTGACGTAATTATCGAAAACGCCGTAACGATAAAAAACAACCAGCAAAACCGCGACCAAAACGAGCAAAATTCCCAACACGCCCGAAGAAATTACGGCATTGCGCCGTGTAAAATATCTGCGCCTCGGCTTTGGCGAAGTTTCTTCCGCGCCTGTTTCTTCCGCTTTAATTTCTTCTGTTTGTTCGGTCTGATTATTAGTTTCTTCAGACATTTTTACCCCTTGTTTGAGTCTAATTTTACAAACTGACGGTTTCGGCGATCTCCAAATCAAAACCTTCGATCGCCGTAATACGCGGGGGGTGATTCGAAAGTAGTTTGATTTTCCGAACGCCCAGATCGTTTAGAATCTGCGCTCCGATGCCGTAATCGCGGAAACTGCCGTAGCCGGTTGCGCGCCGCGCCGTTTGAAAATCCAGATTTTTTTCCTGCATCAGCGCATAAGTCTGCAATTGATGAATCAAATCCAAGTTATGTTCGCGCTGACGTAAATAGAGTATCACGCCTTTGCCGTCTTCGGCTATTTTTTTGAGCGACGAGTTTATTGCCCGGGAAGCCTCGCCCAATTGCACGCCGAACATGGCAAACGTGATGTTCTCGGTTTGGACGCGCACCAAAACAGGTTCGGTTGTCTGCGAAAATTCGCCCATCGTCAAGGCAATGTGCGTTTCGCCGTTGATCACATTCTCGTAAATCGTTGCGCGGAATTCGCCGTAATCGGTCGGCAAACCGGTTTCGACGACCTTTCTGACCAAAGTTTCCTTGTGAATCCGGTAACGGACGAGATCGGCGACGGAAATGATTTTCAAATCGTGTTTGGCGGCGAAAATTTCGAGTTCCGGGAGCCGCGCCATTGTCCCGTCGTCGTTCATGATCTCGCAGATTACGGCAGACGGGTCGAGTCCGGCGATCCGCGCCATATCAACGCTCGCTTCGGTTTGCCCGACGCGCACGAGCACGCCGCCATTTTTCGCCCGCAGCGGAAAGATATGTCCGGGACGCGCGAGATCCGCCGGTTTCGATGCGGGATTTACGGCGGTCAAGATCGTTTTCGCGCGGTCTGCCGCCGAAATTCCGGTCGTCACGCCTTCCCGGGCTTCGATCGAAACCGTAAAAGCCGTCCCGAATCCCGACGTGTTTTCCGAAGTTTGCGGCTGTAACCCGAGAAAATCACAGCGTTCTTCCGTGAGCGGCAGACAAATCAGACCGCGCCCGCGCGTCGCCATAAAATTGATGATTTCGGGCGTGACTTTTTCCGCCGCGCAAACCAGGTCGCCTTCGTTTTCGCGGTCTTCGTCGTCAACAATAATGATCATTTTGCCGTTTTTTATGTCTTCAACGGCTTCTTTAATCGTCGCAAGCGGCATCTTTTTGAATTTCGGATTTGAAATTTGAAATTTCAAATGTTTGTAAAAATTAGATTTTAGCGAAAAGAAATTCTTTTGGCGAATAAACTTTTGGTTATGCAAAACGGTCTTGAGATTTAAATTTTTCTTTGCGTTCTTTGCGTCTTTGCGGGAAACTATCTGGCGTGCCATTCGAATTCAAACTCGCACTAAAATATTTTCGCGCTAAAAGAAAATCGCTGGCGCGCTTTACTTCCGTGGTCGCCGTGGTCGGAATCGCGGCGGGCGTTGCGAGCCTCATTATTGCACAGGCGCTGGCAACCGGTTTCGCCGATGAAATGCGCGATAAAATCCTTGCCAACACGGCGCATATTTCGGTTTTTTTAAAGGACAACGCGGGAATTTCAAATTGGCAGGAAATAAAAACGACGCTCGAAAAAACGGAAAATGTGCGCGAAATTTCGCCGACGGCTTATGAAAACGCTCTGCTGATCGGCGCGGCGGAAACGAGTTACGCCGTTTTAAAAGTCGAGAGTCGAGAGTCGAGAGTCGAGAGTCGGAAAAAACTTTCCGGCTCTCAAATCGCCGTCGGTGCAAAGCTCGCTGAAAAATTAAACCTCAAAATCGGCGATTCGGCGGAAATCGTCACGCTTGAAAATCAAAAGCCTTCGCGCGTGCGCGTCGCGGAAACTTTTGAAACCGGGCTTTATGATTACGATCTGACCTGGATTTATGTCGCGCCCGAAAATTTCGCGAGACTTCACGGACAACCGGATTTTACGCCGACGATTCTAAACGTTTCGGTCAAAGATATTTACCGGGCAGATGAAACGGCGCGGGAAATTCGTGCCCGCGTGGGCGAAAACTTTAAAGTGATCGATTGGCAGGAAGCAAATCGCCCGCTTTTTGCCGCGCTCAGTTTAGAAAAAAAAGCCGCCCTGGCGATAATTTCGCTGATAATTTTTATCGCCGCGCTGAATATTACGACGACGCTCGCGCTGCTCGTCAATGAACGCCGACTTGACATTGCCGTTTTGCGAACCTCGGGCGCGAAAACACGAAGTCTTGTCACGATCTTTCTGCTCGAGGGTTTATTTTTGGGTTTGAGCGGGATTTTTTTTGGCGTTTGCTTTGGTTTGCTCGGCTGTTTTATTGGAAATTATTTCCGGCTAATCAGTCTTTCGGCGGAGGTTTACTCGTTAAATTACATTCCGCTCGATCCGCAGCCGACCGCCGTTTTGCTGATCGTTTTGATCGCCTTTTTGGTTTGTTTGACAGCGACGGTTTATCCGGCATTTAAGGCAAGCCGGATCAAACCTTCGGAAAATTTGCGGATGCAATAAATTTTTTGGATTTTTCGACGATTTGAAACTATATTTAGAAAAGTCTCGGAAAATTCTGTCTTGAAAAATTTGTCATAAAAGTTCAGACTTAGGGTATCAATTTTACGAAAAGTCTAATCACTATTTATTTTTATGTTTGAACGCTATACGGAAAAAGCGCGGCGGGTCATATTTTTTGCCCGTTACGAAGCACTGCAATACGGTTCGCAAGTCATTTCGCCCGAACATATTCTGCTCGGTTTGATGCGCGAAGATAAAACGATCTCGGCGAGATTCTTCCCGTTTCGCAACAGTTTGACGGTCGAAGCCGTCCGCCGCGAGGTCGAGGAAAGAATCACTCTGCGCGACCGGATTCCGCAATCGGCGGAGCTTCATCTTTCGCCCGAGACCAAACGGATCCTCGCGTTTGCGGCGGAAGAAAGCCGGAAACTGCAAAATCGTCATATCGGTCCCGAACACCTGCTGCTCGGAATCATCCGCGAAGAAAAGTCGATCGCCGCCGAGATTCTTTTTCAATACGGGCTGCGGATTCAGGATGCGCGTGAGGAAATTGCGCGGCAGAGCGGTTTTTCGGATCTTTATCCATCGGGCAACCGGGAAAAAAATGAAACTCCGCATCTTCAGGAGTTTACGCGCGATCTGACGGCGGAAGCCGCGCAGGGAAAACTCGATCCGCTGATTGGACGCGACGCGGAGATCGAGCGCGTGATCGAAATGCTGTGCCGCCGGACGAAAAACAATCCGGTTTTG
>CADEFG010000255.1 GCA_902826505.1 uncultured Acidobacteriota bacterium | reverse complement strand
TGAATACGGCTATTCGTTTAGCGCTCCCGAAATGCTTGTCATGTGGGAAGCGCAGTTCGGCGATTTCTCGAACGGCGCGCAGGTCATTATCGACCAGTATATTTCGGCGTCGGAAGACAAATGGCAGCAGAAAAATCGGCTCGTGATGCTGCTTCCGCACGGTTACGAAGGGCAGGGGCCCGAACATTCGTCGGCGCGGCTCGAACGCTATCTGCAGCTTTGCGCGGAAAATAATCTTCAGGTTTGCTATCCGACAACACCGGCGCAGTATTTTCATTTGCTTCGCCGACAGGTTTTGCAGGAAACGGTGCGTCCGCTGATCGTCATGACGCCGAAAAGTTTATTGCGGCTGCCGGCGGCTTCTTCAAATGTCGCAGAATTGACGAGCGGCGGATTTAATCCGGTTCTTGACGACGTAAAAATTAAGGACCGCTCGAAGGTCAAAAGAATCGTCGTTTGTTCGGGCAAGGTCTTTTACGATCTCGACGCCGGACGCACGGATTCCCAAGACGACCGTGTCGCGATCGTTCGGCTCGAACAGTTTTACCCGTTCCCTGCCGAAAAATTGAAGGAAGTTTTCGCGTCGTATCCGAACGCAACGCAGCTTTTCTGGACGCAGGAAGAACCGAAAAATATGGGCGGCTGGACGTTTGTCGAAAGCCGTCTCAGCGAGATCAAGGGCGATTTGAGTTTGCGTTACGTCGGACGTGCGGCGTCGGCTTCGCCGGCAACCGGAAGTTACGCGATTCATCATCTCGAACAGGAAAAACTCGTTAATGATTCGCTGATCGAAGATTCGGACGAAATCTCGGCGGCAAGCGAACCGGCGGTCTCGGAAAAGATCGCGCCTGCCGGAGCTTAGAAACGTTAAAAGGTTAAAAGGGAAAAAGGGAGAAAGTTAGTTTGATTTGAGTCCTTTTAACTTTTCTCCTTTTTCACTTTTAACCTTTTAACCTTTTTTACAAATTCATCTTCCGCAGAATTTCCCGGTAACGCGGCTGGGATTGCAGCACCGTGAGTCGCGGATCAGTTTTGAGCCTGGTTAAACGAACATCCCGCGTATTGTAAGATTCGTTCAAAATATTTACCGCCTTTTCTACTTCTCCGAGATTGGCGTGGATCAAAATTCGCCCGTACATCGAATAACCCATTGTTTGATCCTCTTCGAGTATTTTCAAAGCCTGCCGCGCTTTTTCGGTTTGATTCGTGACGGCATAGCAATAACCGAGCGTCGCGTTGATTCGAAAGGTTTTATTGCCCTTCTCTGTTTCTTCCGCAAGCGATGCTTCCAAAAGCGGAATTGCTTCGGAATATCGTCCGCAATAAGATAAAAGCTCGCCCTGAAATATATTTCTACGCGATACAACTATTTGATATTGTGCAAGGCGCGGGATAATCTCGATTGCTTCCTGACAATCGCCGCGTTGCGCATACATTCTCGCTAAATTATCCAGCGCGCTGGGCAGAGTCGGTTCGATTTCCGCCGCTTTTTTCGCGTATGCCAGGGCTTCGTCGGCGTTGCCCTGAATGCTGTAATTGGTCGAGAGCCAGAGATAGGCGTTGGTCAGGTTCGGTTTCAGCCGGATCGCTTTTTTAAATGATTTTTCGGCTTCCGGGTAATTCCAGTCATATCTTTGCTGAATCCAACCGAGCGCCGTGTGGCTTTCGGCTAAATTCGGGTCGAGTTCCATCGCTTTTAATGCCAACTCGCGTCCTCTGGCATAACCCGCGTCGAGATTTTTGAAATTGTTTATGCTGTCGTCCGTTTGCAGGTTGACGACATCGGCAAGTCCGGCGATGGCAGCCGCAAAATTCGGATCGAGTTCGATCGCCCGTTCAAAATAAGGTTTGGCGTTTTTGAGCGATTCGCCGTAATTGATTCCGCGTTGATTGAAAAAGTAATGTCCCTGCAAAAAATTTTCGTAGGCTTCCGGGTTTTCGGTCGGATTTTTAGCCAGAATTGCCGGTTGCCCGAATAAATTCCGGTGATTGAGCTGCGTCACAAATGCCTGTGAAATCGTATCCTGCAAATTTAGGATCTTATTCGTTTCGCCGTCGAATTGTCCTGACCAGAGTTGGGTTCCGTCCTTGACGGCGATCAGTTGAAAAGTAATCCGCAAACGATTTCCTTCCGATTGCATACGTCCTTCCAAAACCGTCTCAACCGCCAGTTTTCTTCCGATCTCAAGCGGGCTTTCGCTCGTTTCGGCAAAGGCGAGGATCGAGCTCGTCGGGCGCACGGAAATTTGCGGTAAAGTGCCGAGCTTGGTAATGATCGCATCGGTAATTCGCAGGCGCAATTCCCGATCGTCGGCGTTAGTATCCGAAAAAGATTTGACCGGCAAAACGGCAATCGATCTGATCGGCTCTCTGGCGGCGGGCGATTTTGCGTTTTGACTGTAAAAATAAAGCCCCAAAACGGCGACGAAAATTATCGCGCCCGCCAAAACCGGGATTCGCCGCCGACCGGTCGCCATTGACGATCCAAACGGCAAACCACGCTCGGCATTTGGTTCTTTGGAATTTTCAAGCTCCTCGATCAACGTCTGCGTCAGCGAAAACTTCTCGATTATCAGTTTCTCCTCGCCGCCGTTTTCGCGAAGCTCGCCCGTAAAGCGATAACCGCGGCGCGGCACGGTCTGAAGCAGATCAGGACTCGCGCCGAATTCTCTGAAAGTTTTTCTCAGTAAATAAATATGGCGCGCGAGATTGCTTTCCTCGACAAAAGATTCCGTCCAAACTTTGTTCAAAAGTTCTTCTTTCGAAACGACCTCGCCGCCGTTTTCCGTCAACACGCAAAGCAATTCGATTTCCTTCAAAGGCAAATTGACGGGTTCATTCTCAAACCATAAGACCTTTCTTTCGGCATCGAGGCGAAACTTTCCGAATTCTCTTAAATATTTTACTTTACTGCTCATACACTCTTTCGAGAAAAAATGGAGAAACATTGGAGAAAAAGTTCAAGACTTGCTCGTGCCTTCTCCGGTTGAATAACAATTCATCAACGCGTCAATCGTTGAGCGACTCGTCGGGCGGAAGCGGTTGGTTTTTAACTGTTCTGAACGGTTTCCCTCTTTGAGCCGATTGTAAACCAAATGTCGCCAAAAGCAAAGAAATATCTGATTACGACCCGCACGCACGAGATTTTCATTATGCGGTATGAGCGGCAGCCGACGATTTACGGTTTTTGTCCCGAATGTCAAAAGGAAGTGGTTTTGCTGACCTCGGATTCAGCCGTTACGCATTCAGGCAAACGCGCCCGCGAGCTGTTCGGATTGATCGAAAGCGGCGCAATTCATGCGATCGAAACCGCGAGCGGGCATCTGCTCATTTGTCGAGATTCGCTCTTAGCAAAGTAAAGGAGAAAAGAAATGAAGAGGAAAATTTGGATTTTAGCTTATTTGATTTCGGTTTTATTTTTGTCCGTTCAAACGGTTTCGGCGCAATCAACCGAGTTTACATATCAGGGCAGCTTGAAAACGAGCGGCTCGGCGGCAAACGGAAATCACGATTTCCAGTTTGCGCTCTTTGATGCGGCGTCCGGCGGCAATCAAACCAGTTCGATAATCACTCTTAATAATGTCGTTGTGACCGACGGAATTTTTTCGGTTCAACTAAATTTCGGCGCGGCTTTTCCCGGCGCGAATCGTTTTCTTGAAATTCGCGTCCGGCAAACCGGCGGCGGCGCATTTACGACCCTTGCGCCGCGACAACTAGTGACCGGTACGCCGACAGCGATCAATTCTTTGCAGCTCGGCGGATTGACGGCAAATCAATTCGTGCTGACGGGCGACGCGCGGCTTTCTGACGCGCGAAATCCTTTGCCGAACAGCGCGAATTATATTCAAAACACAACTGCTCAGCAAGCGACTTCAAATTTCAACATTTCAGGTGGCGGCACGGCGGGCGGCACGCTTTCGGGCAATATCGTCAACGCCGCGACGCAGTATAATCTCGGCGGCAATCGCATTTTAATTGCCGGCGGAGGTAATTTATTTGCCGGATTTTCTGCCGGCATCAATAACTCCTCAGGCTTCCAAAACTCGTTTTTCGGTAGTGGTGCCGGACAAAATAACACAGTCGGCATCAATAACTCATTTTTCGGGCAGGGTGCCGGATCATTAAATTTGACCGGCAGTAATAACTCATTTTTCGGAAAAAATGCCGGAGGGAATGTCACGTTCAGCGGCGCGATCTCGTTATTCGGCGCACTTTCCGATAGCGCGGATGGTCTGACTAATGCCACCGCGATCGGTTTCCGCGCTTTCGTAACGCAAAGTGATTCGCTCGTGTTAGGCAGCATCTTCAATGTCAACGGCGCACCGGCTGATACGAGTGTCGGTATCGGCACGACCGCGCCACTCAAACATCTCCATATCAGAGGCGCGGGCGATCAGGAGATTATGATCGAAAGTTCGGACACCGGAGGAATAAGATGGACGCTTCAATCTTCGGACGGCGCATCGGGCGGACGCTTCGAAATCATTGACCGGACGAATGGAGCGAGCCGTCTGACGATTCTCGATGACGGCTCGGTCGGCATCGGAACGACCGCGCCCGCCGACCGCCTGCAAGTCAACGGGATCATCAGGGTCAACACTTTAGGCAGTGCCGGTTCGACTTCGATTTGCCGCAACGGGAATAACCAAATTTCGACGTGTTCGTCTTCGATTCGCTACAAAACGAACATCAATTCGTTTACTTCGGGTTTGAGTTTGATTAAAAAACTGCGTCCCGTAACTTTCAATTGGAAAGCCGACAACCGCGAAGATTTCGGGCTGGTCGCCGAAGAAGTCGCCAAGGTTTCGCCGTTGCTCGTCACATTAAACGAAAACGGCAAGATTGAAGGCGTCAAATACGACCGCGTCGGCGTCGTGCTGCTCAACGCCGTCAACGAACAGCAAACCCAAATCGAGCAGCAGCAAAAACAGATTGACGGGCAAAAACAGGCAAATTCCGATTTGCAAAAACAGATCGACGAACAAGCCGCGATCATTAAATCTCAGCAGAAAACGCTCGAAAACCAAAAATCCGAATTCGAGGCTTTGAAAAAATTCGTCTGCGCACAAAATCCGACGGCGGCGCTTTGTCAGCCGGAACAGTGATTTTTTTGACCACAAAGACACAAAGGGCACAAAGAAATTCAACAAAAACTTTGTGTCCTTTGTGTCTTTGTGATCAATTATTTCTTATTCAAGTCCCAGAAAACCGGGACGAGCAGAATCGCGACGATAAAGACAACTATCGTGAGAATCGTGCCGATCTTGACGAAATCCATAAACTTATAGCGTCCCGGCGTGTAGACGAGAACGCAAGCCGGTTCGAGCGGTGTGATGAACGAAAACGAGGCGGCGTAAGTGATCGCGACGGCGAATGTGCGCGGATTCAAACCGAGTGCGATCGCCGTTTTGACCGCGACCGGCAAAACGACGAGTGCCGCCGCCTGGTTCGACATCGGCTGCGTCAAGCCGACGGTCAGAATAAAAAATCCGGCAAGTACCGCGACCGAACCGTATTGCTCGAAATATTGAACGATCAGATCCGCCAGATATTTGTCCGTGCCCGTCTTTTCCATCGCGACGCCAAAACTCATCATACAGGCGATCAGCACGAGCAGACGAAAATCGATCAGCGTGTAAAGCTCGGCATAACGCACCGTCTTGGTCGCGAGCAGCAGCAAAACGCCGAGCAGCACGCAAACCGCGAGCGGAATATCAAACGCGCCGCCGGTCACGACCTTGGTCAGCGAGAGCGCGAGAAAAAGTCCGAACGCGGCGAGCGCCCATTTGCGTTTTTCCGTCCGCATACTGTTTGCCGAAACGTCTTCGAGCAGCAGCATTTCGCCTTCGACGACGAGCGGTTCGATCTCCTCGCGCGTGCCTTGGACGAGCAAAACGTCGCCGAATTTTAACTGCACTTCGCTCAGTTTTTCGACGATCGTCGCGCCGTGGCGGTTGATCGCCAAAACGGTCAGGTCGTAAGTTTGACGAAAGCGGATCGATTTTAAGGTTTGCCCGACGAGCTGCGAATCGCGCATCACCATCACTTCAAAAAGCTCGATGCTGCCGCCTTCGAGAACCTCGTCGTTGAGCTTGAAATCCGCCTTGATTTCAAGTCCGGCTTCGGTTTTGACATTCAGGATATTCGCGAGCCGTCCTTCGACGATCAAAAGATCGTTAAGCTCGATGCGTTCGCGCGAATTCGGCGCGATCTTCTGCTCTTTGCCGCGAATGATGCCGAGCACGTTCAGATCGAGCTCCATATTCAGATTGGCTTCGCCCAAAGTTTTACCGATCAGATTCGAACCCGGCAAAACCAGCAGTTCGGAAATATATTCGCGGATATGATACTGCTCGGTAAACGAATCTTCGCCGCCGCGCGAGGGCAGCATTCGTCTGCCGACAAACAGCATATAGATCATTCCGACGGCAAAGATCAACACGCCGACCGTCGTCAGTTCGAACATCGAATAGCCTTCCATGCCGTATCTCTGCATCGCGCCCGAAACGGCAAGATTGGTCGAAGTTCCGATCAACGTGCAGCTTCCGCCGAGGATCGCACCAAAGGCAAGCGGCATCAGAAGTTTCGACGGCGGAATTTTCGCTCTTTCGGCTAAACCGATGACGACGGGCAAAAACATCGCGGTCGTCGTCGTATTTTTCAACACCGACGCCGCGATTGCCGCCACCGCCATGATCAAAGCCGTCAAAACAAATTCATTGTTCCCGGCGATCCGGTAAAGCCGGCGCCCGATCAAATCGACCAAACCGGTCTTGATGAGCCCGCCCGTCAGCACAAAAAGTCCGGCGATCGTCACGATGACGTTATCGCCAAAACCCGCCAAGCCTTCCTGAACGGTCAAAACATTCGTCATCACCAACCCGATGACGAGGATTATCCCGACGACATCAACCGGCAATTTCTCCGTCCCGAACAAGACGAGCGCGACCACCAAGAGACCTAATGTAATAGCAATTTCCGTTGGCATTTTGAAAAGAATAGCGAAATTTTACGGGTTTGGAAAGAGAAATCTTCTTTATTTGGAGTGTATCCGGCTCGTCACGCCCAAGCCCCGGCGTGAGAAATATTTAGTTGCAGCTTTGCGCAAAAACGTCACCAAGCGCGGGAATCGGGA
>CADEFG010000254.1 GCA_902826505.1 uncultured Acidobacteriota bacterium | reverse complement strand
CCAAACTCTTCCCGAAGACGATCTGCTTTTTCTCTCGTTCGACATCACGCAGGAATCGTTTGTCGAGCATTGGATCCGGCGGATCGAAGCCGGCACGTGGTTTACGATTCTCGTCGAAGCCGACGGGCGACTTGTCGGGCACGGCAGTTTGATCCGGACGGAACAAATCTGGTCGCGGCATCTCGGCGAAATAATTCTTCTGCTGTCGCCCGAAGCACGCGGCAAGGGTTTGGGAAATATCTTGGCAGGCGAGATTTTCGGGAAAGCCGAAGAATTAGGTTTAATGAAGGTTGTCGCACGAATGGCGGCAGACCAAAAAGGCGCGATTCAGGTTTTTGAAAGATTAGGATTTACCGCCGAAGCGCTTTTGGCGGATTACGTCATCGACCGCAAAAACCGGACGCACGATTTGATTGCGATGTCATATGACATTACGGGATTTACTGAAGAATAAATATTTTTACAGATGTCGGAGTTTGAATCGAAAATAAGAAAAGCAATTCAAGATAAAAATCAAGAAGAACTTGATTCGGCAATTGAAGAACTTCTTTACGAGACAGACTGTTCAAATCACGCTGATATTTTGAATCAGTTACTTTTAGTTCCGTTTCATTATAAACATCAATATATCGCCAGAAAAATACAGGATTTGAAAGTGACAAGCAGCGTTCCGTTTATTAGAAAGGTATTAGAATCTAAGTTTGAGGGTATTCCCTATAATGGTTCTGATTCATATTCTATGGCTAAATGGTTTAGTTGGGCTTTATATTGTATCGGAACTGAGGAAGCTATTGAAGTAATAAAGGATCACGCCAATTCAGAAGATGAAGGAATTCGAGAAGAGATGCGATACCGCTTAAAAAAACTGAATTCTGTGGAGAAATAAAATGAGCCAGCCAACATTAAATCGCCGTCTTTCATCACTTGATTCGGCATTTCTTTATCTTGAGAGAAAAGAATGTCCGATGCATATCGGCTCGACGAGCATTTTTGAAGGCAAGCTCACGCACCGCGATCTGGTCAAACATATTGATGCGCGTCTGCATCTGATTCCGCGCTATCTGCAAAAGGTCGTGCCCGATCCGTTTAATCTCGCGCATCCGACGTGGGAATCGGACGAAGATTTCGACATCAACAAACATATTTTCAAGGTCAAACAAAAAAAGGCTTTCAACCAGAAAGATCTGATCAAGCTCGCCGGCGAATTGATGACCGAAGTAATGGACCGGCGGAAACCGCTCTGGGAACTTCACCTCGTCGAAAACGTCGAAGGCGGACGTTCGGCGATGATCGCGAAAGTTCATCATTGTATGGTTGACGGCATTTCGGGCGTTGATCTGATGAAGATCTTGTTCGACATCACGCCTGACACGATCGCGCCGCCAAAACCAGCCGTGACAAAAGAAGAAAAACCGAAAAAAGATATGGCGCAGATGTTTCTCGATTCGGTTTTCGGCGCGATGCAGGAAACTTCGGCACGTTTGATGGAAATGCAGGGCGGCTTGATGCATATTGCTTCAAATCTGACGAATCCGCAGAATCTCGAAGCCTTGCCTCATCTGAGCCAGGTTCTTCCGGCAGTGGCGACGCCGCCGCCGATGCTGCCGTTCAACGGTGCGTGCTCGGGCGAACGGCGGCTTGCCTGGAGCGAGTTTTCGTTTGCCGAAGCGCGAATTATTAGAAATGTTCTCGGCGGCACGGTCAACGACGTCGTGCTGACATTGCTCAGCGAGTCGGTGGCGCGGTATGTCAGATTTCACGGGCAATCGATCAAAGACAAGATCGTCCGTTTTATGGTTCCGGTCAGTTTGCGGCAAAAAGAACAGCGCGGCGCGCTCGGCAATATCATCTCGATTCTGCCCGTCGAAATTCCGCTCGACGTTGAAAATCTGCCGACCCGGTTTCAGCACGTTCATCAGAAAACAAATTTGATGAAAACCGCCAAACTCGCCGAAGGTTTGCTGACTTTGGGATCGCTTTACACGATGATGCCCGCGCCGATGCAATCTGTGATCGGCGCGCTCGCCGAACTGCCGTTCCCGCCGTTTAATATGGTCGCGACGAATGTTCCGGGTCCGCAAGTCCCGATCTATCTCGCCGGCAGAAAAATGCTCATTCAATATCCGTATGTCCCGGTCGGTTACGGTTTGGGTTTAGGCTGCGCGATTTTGAGTTATAATCAAACTCTCCACTTCGGTTTGTCATCTGACGGACAGGCGATGAAAGATGTTGAAAAGTTCAAAGAGATTCTCGACGAGGTTTTTGAAGACTTGAAAATGGTTGTCATCAAAATGGAAAACCAAACCGCGAGCGCAAACGCTTAATAATTGATAACTGATAATGGATAATGGATAATAAAAATCCACTGACATTATCAATTATCCATTATCAGTTATCAGTTATTTTTATGGACATTTTAGAAAACGAACTCGAAGTTATCACCGGTTTTGACAAGGAAATGCGCGAACACGCGCTGCCGATCTGGTTTGAGTCACTGGTCGGCGTCGATTGGACTTTGCTTCATATTTCGCCCGTTTATTTCGGGTTCGGCGTGCCGCAGGGCGATGGTTCGGCGGTGATCGTCGTGCCGGGTTTCTTGGGTTCGGATTTTTATCTCTACGAGCTTTATCTGTGGCTCGGGCGCATCGGCTATAAACCATATCTTTCCGGCATCGGCTGGAACGCCGATTGTTTAAATACGCTAAACGAAAAACTGGTTGCGACCGTCAAACGCGCTTCTGCGGAAACCGGCAAAAAAGTTCATCTCATCGGACATAGTCTGGGCGGCGTGCTCTCGCGTTCGGCGGCGACGCAATACCCGGATCTGATCGAATCCGTAACGACGCTCGGCTCGCCTTTTCGCGGCGTTCGCTCGCACCCGAAAGTGATCGAAATGTCGAAAAGAATCCGCCAGCGAATTTTCAACAAAACCGACAAAACCGATTATCCGAACTGCTACACCGGTCATTGCCACTGCGCGACAATGACGGCGCTGCATCATTTCTTGCCGAAAAAGGTGCGCCAAACCGCGATCTACACAAAATCGGACGGCATCGTCGATTGGAAAAACTGCCGCTCGCGTTTTGAAGAAAATAATTTTGAAGTGACCGGAACGCACGTCGGCTTGGTTTATAATTTTCAGGTTTATAAACTGATCGCTTCACGCTTGAATCAGAACACAGAGCGGTAACGATGTGTTAATTCGGCTCGTTGTTCGATGCTATTTGTCGTAAAAATGCTCATTTTTGATAGTTGTTTTTGCGGTGACTTTCACAAGGTGCGCGCGGCAGATTCGGCAATCAGACGAGCCAAATCCCAAAATCGGCACTTCGGCTCCGCCTTTCAGAAGAAGTTGATTATAGTGACATTCTTCCTTGATCTTGGAAGGATAGCAAATCGCTTCTGAAAGTATAACTTCCTGATGTGCAAGTAGATAATCAATATGCCAATGCAGTTTTTTATCTTTTCTTTGGTGCCGCGCAATGCGTCTGCCGAGATTCTTCATCGCACTGCCGGTATAAATATAGTCACCTTTTTTGAACCGGCACAAATTTAGCGCCCCGATTTTTAGCGAGATATTTTTCTTGATTTTTATTTTCAGCTGATAACAACCTGAATCCATCATTTCCAACAAATTAATATATTTTCGGCAGATATGCTAAACTTGTCAGCAAAATATCGCTTTTCCCAATGCTAAAAATTTTAAAATAATGCCGAAGGATTTTGATTTCAATAAATCTTATAATCAGCCGCCGATCTTAGAAAACTACAATCTTTTTGCGTCTGACGAAGCCTTAAAAATTGCCGTCGAAGCCAACGGCGGCGCGTGGAATAATGAAAACGCCGCGCAATTCGGTGCTCATTTAGGACGCGCCGAAACGCTCGAACTCGGGAATCTGGCGAATAAAAATCTGCCTGTTTTGAAAACTCACGACCGTTTCGGCAATCGCCTTGATACAGTCGAATTTCATCCGGCGTATCACGAATTGATGCGGATTTCGGTTGAAAACGAAACGCACAGCCTTGCGTGGACGAGTGAAAAGGCAGGAAAATATGTCGCGCGTTCGGCGCTTGCGTTTATCAAACAGCAAGTGGACGAAGGGACGAGCTGTCCTTTGACGATGACTTTTGCCGCTCTGCCGAGTTTGAAGATCGAACCTGAAATCGCGAAATTTTGGCTGCCGAAAGTGCTTTCAAATGAATACGACGCGCGATTTTTGCCCGCCCGGGAAAAACGCGGCGCGACGTTCGGAATGGCGATGACCGAACCGCAGGGCGGCTCGGACGTTCGCGCCAATATTACTTTTGCCGAAAAACTGAACGACAAAGGTGACTATAAAATTACGGGCAGAAAATGGTTTTGCTCGGCGCCGATGTCCGACGCATTTTTGGTTTTGGCGCAGACAGGAAATGGTTTATCGTGTTTTCTGATGCCGCGTTTTACGCCCGACGGCGAAGTCAACAAATTATATTTTCAGCGACTTAAAGACAAGCTCGGCAATAAATCGAATGCATCGAGCGAAGTCGAATTTCACGCTTCTTACGCGAAAATCATTGGCGAAGAAGGGCGCGGTGTCGCGAATATCATGGAAATGGTGCGCCACACGCGGCTTGATTGTGCGGTCGGTTCTGCCGCGAGCTTAAGACGCGCGGTGGCTGAAAGCATTCATCATTGCCAATACCGTCAAGCGTTTGGTAAATTACTGATCGAACAACCCTTGATGCAAAACCTGCTGGCGGATTTGGCTTTGGAGTCCGAAGCGGCGACCGCGCTCGGGTTTCGCCTCGCGCGCGGATTTGATGAATCCGAATTTAATGAAGAAGCGAAACTCTTTACACGCGCCGCGACGGCGATCGGAAAATTCTGGAATTGCAAACGCGCTGTTTTTGCAATCGGCGAAGCGCTTGAAGTTTTGGGCGGCAACGGTTACACGGAAGATTCGGTGCTGCCGCGCCTGTACCGCGATATTCCGGTCAATTCGGTCTGGGAAGGTTCGGGCAATGTCCAATGTCTCGACGTTTTGCGCGCCGTACAGAAAGAGCCCAAATCAATCGAAGCGGTTTTTAATGAGCTGGATAAAGCGAAAGGCTTGAATGATTTTTTTGATAAGTTTTTGTTGAAATTAAAAGATGAATTTTCAAACGCCGACAATCTCGAATATCGCGCCCGCACAATCGTTGAAAAATTCGCGCTTGGTCTGCAAGCGTCCGTTTTACTCGAAACCGCGCCCGGTTTTGTTTCGGAAGCGTTTTGCCGCGCACGACTTGCGGACGATAAAAATTTGAGCTTCGGAGCTTTGCCGTTTGGCGTTGAGGTCGAAAATATAATTGCACGTTCGATGGTAAAAACCATTATTTGACAACGGATTACACAAATTACACGGATTATTTATTAATTTAAATTATTTGTGTAATCCGTGTAATCTATTGTCAAATAATTCTTAAAACTATGCTAAATCTTGCCGTTTTACTCGAAGACAGCGCACGCAATGTGCCGGACAGAACCGCCGTCATTTGCGGCGAAATGCGTTTTACTTATGCCGAAATCAACGCGAAAGCCAATCAGGTTGCCAATGGCTTAAAAAAACTCGGCATCGAAAAAGGACAAAAGGTCGCGCTCTCATCACCGAATCTGCCGTTTTTCCCGATCATCTATTACGGCATTTTAAAGGCGGGCGCGGTCGTCGTGCCGCTCAATATTTTGTTCAAATCGCGCGAGATCGCTTATCACCTAGACGATTCCGACGCGCGCGCTTTTTTTTGCTTTGAAGGCTCAAAGGAATTGCCGCTCGGGGAAGAAGGTTTTAAAGGTTTCCAAAACACCGACGCATGCGAGAATTTTGTTCTTCTGACCCTTGATCCGAAAGCCGAATCGCCTTACGAAAACACACAAACCTTCTGGCAATTCATCGAAAACGAGCCGACCGAGTTTGAATCCGAAACAACGAGCGAAACCGACACGGCGGTCATTCTTTACACTTCGGGCACGACCGGACAGCCGAAAGGCGCGGAACTGACGCATTTGAACGTCGTTTTGAACGCGCGGCTTTCCGACACGATGTATCCGCGCCGCGATGCGGACGTTCATCTCATCACATTGCCGCTCTTTCATTCGTTCGGGCAGGTCGTTCAAATGAACGCCGGATTTTATAACCGCGCAACGCTCGTACTGCTGCCCAGGTTTACGCCCGAAGACGCGCTCACTTTGATGGAAAAACACGACGTGACGATCTTTGCGGGCGTCCCGACGATGTATTGGGCGCTTTTTAATTACGCGGACGCCGATCGGTTCGATCTCGAAAGAATTTCCAAAAATCTGCGGCTTTGCAAATCGGGCGGTTCGCCCTTGCCGGTCGAGGTTTTAAAAGGTTTTGAAGCGAAATTCAACACGAAAATGGTCGAAGGTTACGGACTGTCGGAAACTTCGCCGGTCGCGGTTTTTAATAAATACGGCGAATCGAAAGCCGGTTCGATCGGTTTTCCGGTCTGGGGCGTCGAGGTGCGCATCGTTGACGAAAACGGCGACGACGTGCCCGAAGGAAGCTTAGGCGAAATCGCGATTCGCGGGCATTGCGTGATGAAAGGCTATTACAAACGCCCGGAAGCGACCCAAGCTGCGATTCGCAACGGCTGGTTTCACACGGGCGACATCGGACGGCGCGACGCCGAAGGTTATCTTTACATCACCGACCGCGTCAAAGATATGATCCTGCGCGGCGGTTTTAACGTCTATCCGCGCGAACTCGAAGAAGTTTTGATGACGCACGAAGGCGTTTCACTTTGTGCGATCGTCGGCGTCGCGAGCAACGAACACGGCGAAGAGATCAAGGCGTATATCGTCAAAAAAGACGGCGTCGAACTAACCGAAACGGAAATCATCGAATGGTGCAAGGCAAATATGGCAAGCTACAAATACCCGCGCTTTGTCGAATTCCTCGAAAGCCTGCCGATGACCGCGACCGGCAAGATTTTGAAGCGCGAATTGCGTTAACGCCTAAACGCAATTCATTGGAAAGTTATTAATTTTAACGCTCAAATTACGGATAGGGTTGCCAGTTTTCACCGCAATATGGTTTCCAGTAATAATTTGGCGCAAACGATTCGAGCTTTGAAAAACAATCGAGTCGTTTGCACAACTCT
>CADEFG010000253.1 GCA_902826505.1 uncultured Acidobacteriota bacterium | reverse complement strand
GGAGTCAAAGACCTTTCGCAAAGCCGTCCCGAACCGACGCTCGCCGAAGACCCGCTGATTATTCTTTACACCTCGGGCTCGACCGGCAAGCCGAAAGGCATCCAGCACGCGCATTGCGGGTTTCCGGTCAAAGCCGCGCAGGATATGGCTTTCGGGACCGATGTCGGGAAAGGCACGCGCATCAGTTGGGTGACGGACATCGGCTGGATGATGGGACCGTGGCTGATCTACGGCGCGTTGATCAACGGTGCGACGATTTGCATTTACGACGGTGCACCCGATTATCCCGAAGCTGACCGGATGTGGGAATTTTCCGCGAAACACAAGGTCGAAATTCTCGGCATCTCGCCGACGCTCGTTCGCGCACTTGCGACGAAAGGCGACGAACTGCCGAAAAAACACGATCTATCTGCTCTGCGGGCATTTGCTTCGACGGGCGAGCCGTGGAATCCCGCGCCGTGGTGGTGGCTTTTTGAAAAAGTCGGCGATAGCAAATTACCGATCATCAACTATTCGGGCGGCACGGAGATTTCGGGCGGAATTTTGATGGGCAATCCGCTGCTGCCGATCAAACCCTGTTCGTTTCCCGCGCCGTGTCTCGGAATCGACGTCGCGATTCTTGACGATCAAGGCGCACAGGTGACGCGCGGAAAAGTCGGCGAACTCGCGATCCGCCAGCCGTGGATCGGCATGGCGCGCGGATTCTGGCAGGAACCGGAAAGATATCTGGAAACTTACTGGTCGCGCTTTCCGGAAATCTGGGTTCACGGCGATTGGGCTTTGCAGGACGCGGACGGGCATTTTTATATTTTGGGCAGAAGCGACGACACGCTCAAAGTCGCCGGCAAACGCGTCGGTCCGGCGGAAGTCGAAAGCCTTTTGGTCGCGCATCCGAATGTAGCCGAAGCCGCCGTGATCGGCGTTCCCGACGAAATAAAAGGCACGGCAATGATCGCGTTTTGTGTCTTACGGAACGCCGGCTCGCGGGCGGCAATGAGCGCCGAGCGCGCAGAAGATGCACGAACTTTCGAAATAGCAAACGAGTTTTCGCCGTCCGAAGACGACGATGCCGTCAAGATGACGGCGCTCCAATTGGAACTCAAACAACTCGTCGCCAAAGACATGGGCAAACCGCTCGCGCCGTCACGAATTCACTTCGTCGCCGCGCTGCCGAAGACGCGCAACGCCAAGGTCATGCGCCGCGTCATTCGTTCCGCTTATCTCGGTGAAGACGCGGGCGATCTGTCGGCGCTCGAAAATCCAACGGCGATTGAAGAAATTAAACAAATAAATCAATGACAACGGTTTACACGATCGGACACGGGCGGCACGCCTGGCGCGATTTTCTGGCGCTTTTACAGAAATATGAAATTGCTTTTTTGTGCGATGTGCGAAGCGTCGCGCGTTCGCGTTGGGTTCAATTTAACGGAAAAGTTTTGGAAGCGAAGCTGCATGAAAATGGGATCGGTTACGAATGGCTTCCGGAAACCGGCGGAAAGTTTAAGCCGGTTCCCGAGGATTTGAATCGCGGAATCGAACGGATTTTGGAAATCGCGGCGGAAGCGCGAACCGTCATCATGTGTTCGGAATCCAAGCCTCTGACGACGCATAAACAAGCGCGCGCCAATTGTCACCGCGTCGGAATGCTCGCGCCGATTCTTAGATCAAAAGGCGCAAAACGCATTATTCATATTTTGCCCGATGGCGGCGCGATCGAATTTGACGAAGCGGCGGTGTCTTCCGTTTGGTAGAAATTCTCCTTTAACACGTTTGTCACTTAAGTTTTTTGATATTTTTTCTTCGCGCGGCGAGCGTCTTTGCGGGGAACTAACTTTGATAGATGAAAAATTTATTTTCCCGCAAAGACGCGAAGGCGCGAAGTTTAGAGCATTCCGAAACTTAAGTGACAGAGTGTTCAATCAAACGCTCCGAAAAAATTTAACATTACATTTTCGCGCCGTTTTGCTAGATTTAAATGATGGCAAAAGCGGATGAAATCGATGGACTTGAATGCACCGCCGACGCGCTTTTTGAAGCGGCGGAAGTTTTGCGCGGGCGGTTTGACGAGATCCTCGCGCGGCGCGGCGCGGTTCTCGACGACGACGACATCGAAGCGGTTCACGATATGCGCGTCGCGACGCGGCGTCTGCGCAGCGCGCTGCGGGATTTTGCGCTCGTTTTGCGAAAACGCCCGCTCAAAAAGATCAACAAAGACTTGAAAAAGTTAGCCGATGCGCTCGGCGCGGCGCGGGATGAAGACGTCGCGATCATCGCGCTCGAAAAATTGCAGAAAAAAGCCAAAGACACTGCCGTCAAGTCGGGCATCGAAAAACTGATCGCCGATCGCCGCGCAAACCGCCAGCGCGCCCAGCTCGAACTGACACAAACGCTCGCCGCATCTTCGATCGAAGATCTAAGCAGACGATTTTCCGCCGCGCTCGATGATGCCGCGCAGGGGAAAAAGCGGGCGAAAACGCTCAGTTTTACCGATGCCGGACGCGCCGCCGTTTTGAAAAGTCTCGATGAATTTTGCGGTCTGAGCGCGAGTCTTTACGCCCCGAACGAGATCAAAGAACTTCACCGCCTACGAATTTCCGCCAAACGTCTGCGCTACGCGCTCGAACTTTTCACCGCTTGCTGGGGCGACGCGCTCGTGCCGTTTGCCGAAGAAATCTCCGAAATGCAGTCCTTTTTGGGCGAAGTTCACGATGCGGACGCCTGGATCGAGAATTTTCACAAGCGTCTGCTGGAAAACGACGCCGAACTTTTACCGGCGAATCTCTGGCTGCTGTCGCGATTCGTCAAATTACGGGCAAAAAATTATCGCGGCGCGATCGGGCTTTGGAGCAAATGGCAAACCGCCGGGTTCATCGAAAAACTGCGCGAATTGATTTCATAAACGACTTGTAGATTTTTAAATTATTTCGCGGTTAATGGTTTGATTGTAAGGTTTCAGATGCGGAATCCAGCAGCGGACATTTTTCCGGTAATCTTCATAATCCGCGCCGAAGTTTTTTAAAAGATCGTCTTCTTCGAGCGGGCGAAAGATCAATTGCCAGATCATTCCGCCCATCAGCGCGTAGAGCAAAACGAGCGGCGAGCCGAGAAAAAGCCCGACCGCCAAACCCTGCCCGATGCCCGAAACCGCCATCGGATTGCGAACAAAGGAATAAATTCCCGCGACGACCAATTTGCTCGCCGTGTCCATCGGCAACGGCGTGCCGCGCCCGATCTTCGCCATCGTGTAGGCGCCCGAAACGCCGAGCGAGCTGATCGCGGCGAACAAAATCACCGCTAAAGTTTTCTGAAACGGAAACGCGAATTGCGAAATGCCGAGCTTTGTTTCGACCTGCACGATCAGGGCAGGAAAGACAAACAGGATCAGCGTCCAGACGACAACGATCTGCGCGAAGGTTTTTGTTAAGAGCCAGCCGGTTTTGGCGGCGGTCGAGCGGCGAAACATCGGTTCGGTAAAGGCGGGCGTGAGTCCGACCGCAAAATTTCCGCTGACGATCATTGCCGGAAACATCAACGTCACGCCGAGCCAACCCGAATCGGTCAGCAGCGCGAACGCCAGACAATAACCGGTCGCGTAGCTGACCGCGCCGACGACCAGCCACAAAGCGACGGTTAAAAATTTGCTGTCAACGAGGCAAAACGCGCTCGTGACGAGCGAGCCGACCGCGAGCAAACCGAGATCGGGCAGCCAAAAGGCAAGCAAAACCGTTTCGCTCTCGCCCATCTGAAAAAACCGGCGCGAATCGGGCACGAAAAAAAGCAGCGCCCACCAGACGGCAACCGCCAAACCTTGCAGCGCGAAATAAAGAGAAGCCGAGCGGCGGATCTTCATAAATTTCGGGTTTTCGGAAAACTGTTTTTCGAACGCGTTAATTGTATAACAGAACGGAGAACGGCTAAAGAAACTGACCGGCTATATGAAATAAAAGTTTTCCAATCGGAGCGCGGTCGGCTCGTCCGCCACGTCGCGAAAGCGGCGTAAAATGCGGTTTTGCGGCGCGACTCAACTTGAAAAGTAGATTTTTCGCGCTTCGCACTCAGGCGGGCGAGCCGACCGCGCTCCGGTTGAAAGCGAATTATCAGGAAATGAATCCGAACTTAAAACTTTTTTTGCGATCAGCGAGTTATGCTAAAATCGCTTCCAGAGGAAAAGCCATGAACAAATCTTTTATCTTTCTCCTGCTCATCGCAGTTTCTTTATGCGTGTCGTTCGGTGCGGGTTCAAACGCCGAATCCGCGTCGATTTATTTGGTCGCGACGCCAACGCCGACGCCTTTAGCCGAGATCGAAAGGCTCGAATTGGATAAAAATGAAGTTTTAATTCCGTGTCCGCCGATCGATAATATTCCCAAAGAAGGTCGGGCTTGTCCCGACGATGACGGATTAGTGGCTGTCAAAACCATTGTCAGAAATCCGAAAAAGGCTCCGCTGGTTTATGCATATACGGTTTCGGGCGGGCGGATTGTCGGACAGGGCGAAAAGGTTGTTTGGGATTTAAAAGGCGTGCGTCCGGGAACTTATACAATAACGGCTGCCATCGACGACGGTCGCGGATTCAGCTATGAAACCAAAAACCAGACAATTCCCGTTAGAGAATGTGATTGCCCGCTTATCTGTATTTGCCCAACCTTATCCGTTTCCGGCGGCGGCGTTATCAAAGCGGGCGAAACCGTAGAGTTTACCGCTAATGTGTCGGGCGGAACAGCCGCCGACATAACATACAACTGGACGATTTCACAGGGAGAAATCATTGAAGGTCAGGGAACATCAAAAATAACGGTCAAAACAACTAAAGAAACGACCGGAACTATTACCGCGACTGTTGAAATTGGTGGCGACCTTTGTGCTGTGTGTTTGCGAACGGCTTCTGAATCGGCGACGATTATCAAATAAATTAATCCGGCAATGAATATTCAAACTCTCGGCGAGGAAAATCTCGCCGCTGCTTGCGAAGAATTGGCGAAAACGGATGCCGATCTGGCGTTTATCCATCAAACTTACGGAACGCCGCCGCTCTGGGCGCGTGAAGCGTCATTCCCGACGCTCATTCATATTATTTTAGAACAGCAGGTTTCGCTTGCTTCGGCTTTGTCGGCATTTAATAAACTCAAGGAAAAACTCGTTAGCATTACGCCCGCAAGCGTTTTGGCGTTGTCGGACGAAGAATTAAGGGCGTGTTATTTTTCGCGGCAGAAAACCGTCTATGCGCGGGAACTCGCGCGGGCGATCCTCGACGGCAGTTTGGATTTAGAGGCGCTCGAAAATCTGGCGGACGCCGAAGTAAAACACGAGCTTAAAAAGATCAAAGGCATCGGCGATTGGACGGCGGACATTTATCTGCTGATGGCGCTGCGGCGCGCCGACGTCATGCCGAAAGGCGATCTCGCGCTCCACGTCGCGTTTCAAAAGCTGACAAAATCGGAACACCGCCCGAACTCCGACGATTTTCTGCAAATCGCCGAACGCTGGAAACCTTTTCGCGCCGCTGCCGCCCGGCTTTTGTGGCATTTTTATCTTTCCCGCAAATAACGCGGCTTTTGCCCGGTTTATTTTTTAACTTCAATTATCCTATGTTTGACCGGCGATGAAAGGACGATCGAGGTCGTCGTGATGCCGTAGGGCGTCAGTTTATCGATCAGCGTTTGCAGATGCCCGACATCGGCGACGGCGACCTTCATGATAAACGAATCGCCGCCCGTCCCGCGATGACATTCGAGAACCTCGCTCGCCTGTTCGGCGACTTCGATGATATGCGAATAATCGACGCCGGTGATGCTCATCCGCACAAACGCCATGATCGGCAAACCGACTTTTGCCGTCTCGATTTCGGCGCGGTAGCCGGTGATGATCCCGGCATCTTCGAGCTTGTGAATCCGTTCGATAACGGCGGGCGTCGTCAGCCCGACGCGCCGTCCGAGTTCGGCAAAAGTGATCCGCGCATTGATTTGCAGTTCTTTCAGTATTTTCCAGTCAATTTCGTCAATCATTTTACATTTTAAAGCATTTCCGTCAAACAAACTTAAAATCTAAAGCAGTTTCATTATACAAACTAAACTTCCCTATTCAACAAAAATCGCGCTTCGATTATAATTGCTTATTTACGGATAACTTTCTATTTCCGCTAAGCATCACTAGAAAAGAGGATAAAACTATGCTGACCGAAACCGCGACAACAACGACCGAACCCGCGTTTGAGATTTCGAATTATAAGATCAAGGATGAGGATCTACCCGGTTTTAAGGATTTAAAATTTGAAAATATCAACGAACTTCATCTCGATCACCCGGGCGCGAACGACGCGGAATATCGCAAACGGCGCGATTATATCGCGGGTTTGGCAAAAAGTTTTCGTGAAACCGGCGTCATCACCGACGTTGAATACAATTCGCGTGAACAGCGCGTCTGGCGTTATGTCGCGGAAGAGCTGGAAGAATTGCAGCAAAAATACGCGAGTCCTTTTTATTTGAAGGCGAAAAAGGATTTGGGAATTACGACCGACCGGATTCCGCAACTCACGGAAATGAACCGCCGTTTGAAGGAATTGACCGGATTCCGGCTCGCACCGATCGAAGGCTTGGTCGAAACGCGCGGGTTTCTGTCGTGGCTTTCGTACCGCGTGATGCTCTGCACGCAGTATATTCGTCATCATTCGCAGCCCGCCTACACGCCCGAACCCGACATCGTTCACGAAGCGATCGGTCATATTCCGATGTTCACGAACCCGAATTTCGCCGATTTTTCGCAGTTCATCGGACACGGCGCACGCATCGCTTCGGACAAACAGCTCGAAGAACTCGGCAGACTTTACTGGTTCACGGTCGAATTCGGAATGGTCGAACACGAAGGTGCGATCAAGGCTTACGGCGCGGGTTTGCTGTCGAGTTTCGGCGAGCTCGAACACGCTTTTTCCGACCAGGTTGACCGCCGGAAATTCGATCTCGAAGAAGTCATCAATCAGGATTACAGCTATTCCGATATGCAAAAGATTTTATACGTCATTCCGAGTTATGCGGAACTCAAGGAACAGACGCGGAAATATATTGAGAGTTTTTGATAAAAAATAGAATTTAAGTGGATTTATGAATTGCCTTTATGAATTGCCTTTATGAATTGCCTTTATGAAT
>CADEFG010000252.1:4496-7158 GCA_902826505.1 uncultured Acidobacteriota bacterium | reverse complement strand
GAAGCAAGTTTTCGCCTTCGACAAAACCATCTCTGAGCGAAGCGACGGCGACCGCGTCCTTGTTTGATATTTGACGGAATCTGGTCAAGGCATCGGTCGTCTCAACGCTGTTATCCGTCCGAATATCGTAGTTGGGCAGAGTTGGATTCAAATTCCGGGTTTCTGCCTGTGCCTGTGTTTGTCTGATGCCATGGCTTCCCGTCAGAATGACGAGGGCGAAAGCCAAAACACCAAATAAAAAAATTGTTCGTTTCATCATAAAAATACTAAAATAAAATCCTTTAATAATTTCCTTTCAATGAAAATTTTAGCCGCACGAAGAGGCATTAATTTAACTTCAAAGTAACAATGAATTCCTGAAAAAATCCTTAGCATTTGCTGATTTTTTCCTGATCTTTGTTCTGAATCAATCGGTCAAGAGCAAACCCGGAAATTTTTGATTGATGATTCGGGAAGCCCGGTTCGCGGCAGTCGGCGAAAAGCCGTATTTTATAAAACAGCCTGGTTAAGCGCTGCAGAATCGTGAATCGTGAACCGGCAATCGTGAATCGAAAATCGAATAATGGAGAAGTTCGCCCGGAGATTTTTTTTCACGATTCACGATTGCCGGTTCACGATTGCCGAGTCGATGGTTTGCCTGATCCCGACGCGACCCGGCAGATTAAATGCGGAACGGACGTTTCGACATTGCAGGAATTCTCCGGGCATAGCAAAATTGAGATGACGAGAAAATATGCGTTCAAACGATCAGCAGGCAGATGCCAATGTCGGACTGTCCTGGGAACAAAAAACGAAGGCAAAGGAAAAGCCGCATAAATTAAAGGTCGTTTCGGATGCAAAAGCGGCATCGAACAAAAATCGCCCGGCGGGCATTCCCGTCAGACGATTTTTGAGAATTCTTGAGATTACGTAAAGCGCTGGTGTTTATTGACTTCGGCACTGTTCAAAGAAATGTAAATGAAGGAAAAATATATTCAAAGTCTAGGGATCGTTTTAATCATCTGTTACGGCTTTTTTATTCTTTGGCTGTATTGGGCGGAACCGAAAAATCTCGTCGAAGTTTCGACCAAAGCCAAGGAAACGATCGAAAACACGACGACCAAAGGGCAGATCATCATCGGAACTTACGAGGTTGACGCAGCGAAATTCGGCGACGGTCTGAAGGCTTTTCGCGCCGAAAATTACGTCGCGGCGCGTTCGTTTTTTGAAAACGCCGATCCCGAACGGCGCGATGCCAAAACACAGTTTTATATCGCTTACAGCTTTTACCGGCAAGGTTTCGGCAAACTTTACAACGACGACGAGCTTTTCAAAAAAGGTCTCGAAGAAACGAACCGTCTTTTAACGCTCGACAAAAACTTTAAAGCGGACGACGCGGATCTCAAAATGAAAACGCCGGCTGAACTCAAAAACGAATTTGAAGAAGGCTTGCGTTTGACGGCGGAAGATTTTAATCCATTAAAGCTGACGCGGGAGCGCAAATAAAATGTCCAAAGTCCAAAGTCCTGAGTCCAAAGTCGAAGAATTACCGGTGATCGACGGCGAATTGGTCGAAGTTTCGCCCGTTGAGGTTGATCTTGATGACGAGGAAAAAACCGTCGTTTCCGCCAAAAATAAAATCGCCAAAACCCAAAACCCGAAAACCAAAGCCCAAAATCCAAATCCGCAGCCCGCGATCCGCAATTATTTGTTTTTGCCTTTTATATTTCTGACCGTCACCTTGCTCGGCGGTTGGCGGCTTTCGTCGCCCGAGAACGCCTTTATTTTCTGGCGACCGGCGCTTTTTTGTCTGATCTCGGCGGCGATCTTGATGGTTTTGTTTTTTCGTGCCGGGTTGATCAAGTTTGAAGGCTGGTTTTCGGAAGATTTTCCGACGCTTCAAAACGTTGCCAACGGCGCGGTTCTCGTGACGCTGTTCGCGGCTTCGGCGCAGATTTTTAATGCGCTTTTGCCGGAACAAGGTTTACCGTTCTGGGTTTTGGCGTTCTGCTTTTTCTGGACGCTCTGGAACAATCTGTTCGCGGATTTCGACACGAAAAAACTTCTCAAAAGTCTCGGCGCGTTGTTTGGTTTGGCGTTTGTCGTCAAATATCTGATCCTCGCCAATCTGACCGCGCCCGCATCGGAAAGCTGGCTTCAGGGAATTCTTCAAAATCCGACCAAGGAAGCCTTTACCTGGGCGCTGGATTTGCCGCGTTTTTCCGGCGGCACGGGTTATATTCAATTTTTTACGGTCGCCTTTTATCTGCTCGGTCTTTTTCTGCTGCCCGTCAGCCCGCAAAAAAAATAAAAAAAGCAGCGCGATCGCTTTTGACGATTTTCACGCTGCTGAAATTTGAGAGAATTAAAGTGAGCCTACTTTCGCAGAAGAAGCGATTTGCTCGGCAGTAAATTTAGCGAACCGGTTTCAAAATTCGCTTCGGAAATATTGTCCTGCAAGGTAATGACCAGACTCGGATTCGGGAATGAATACTTTTTCGACGAAACCGTGACATCATAAGTTTGTCGGCCCGGCAGGTCTTCAAAGAAGTAATAGCCAACGGTGCTGGCTTGCGTCGCTTTCGGCTGCGAGAGCTCTTCGACGCTCAGCACCGCGGTTACGCTACCGACGCTTATTATGCCGGAGTTTACGGCCTCGACGACCGTTACGTTTGACGCACGG
>CADEFG010000252.1:0-4486 GCA_902826505.1 uncultured Acidobacteriota bacterium | reverse complement strand
GAGATCTCCGACGCTGAGCGTGACGGTAACTCTGCCGACGCCTTTTTTGCCGTCGTAAACCGCGCCGCCGATCGAAGCGTTGGCGGCGGTCGGCGCGATATAAAACCCGAAATCGTAAGTGTGATTGTTTTCGCCGTAAGCACCGGTCGTGAGCGTGGTGACGACCTGTCCGCTTGACGCCAAACCGTCCGAGTCGCGGCTGTCGCCGTTGGCTGACGCGTCCGTATTTGCCGGCGAAGGTGTTTTTCCGAAGAGCGCCTGTCCGGTGGTGAAATTGGCGGCGGGCAGCCGGACTTCGTATCTGGTGTTCGGATTGACCGTATAACTGCACGCGCCGGTATATTGAACGACCAAACGCGGCGCTCGATCGGCAGGAATTCCGTCAAACGACCATGCCCGACGGAAATTGTTTGCCGCCGCGCCGCTCATCACAAACGCCATCGAATTGCCGCTGACCCAGCCCGCCCGATTGACGACTGCCTGCACGACGCTTGAAATATTCGACGTTTGAGCCGGCGTTCCGAGAACCCAGTTCGCCGGATTCCAAACAACCGAAGCGGCGGTTGTCGCCCGGCTGCTGATATCGTTGGCGGTCGTCGTAAATGTCGCGGCATTGTTGACGTTCTGCGCTCTGATGGTGATCGCCGGATTTCCGGCATTGATCGCTGTCCCGTCGTCACGCGGCGTAAATTCAAGATACGCATTGGTGATGGTCGCGCCCTGCGGAATATTCAAGCCGGAGAACCGAACGCCGACAATTTGCTGCGTCGTGCCGTCCGCCGTTAATTCCAGATCGCTGCCCGTGACGCTGACCGCGCCGGTTCCGGCATTTTGTTCGGCATCGTCGGTCGAAGCGGTGACGCGTACATCCGCCGACATTCCGCACGCAAAGGTTGATAAATTAGTATTGCCGGCACCCCCGAAAACATAGTTGCCGCTTGAATCGGTCGCGACCGTGCCGACTTGGGTGTCAACCGCGTTGTCGCTGTTCGTGTCAGCCCATAGCTGGACGCTCGTATTCTGAATGCCGGTCTCGTTTGAATCCTGAACGCCGTTGGCGTTATTGTCGTTCCAGACGCGGTTGCCGATCTGGAGCGGCGCGGCTTCGCACAAAACTTCGGAATCTCCGATCCCGTCGGCTTTTCCGAAATTGCCCGGATCGGCATCGAGATAGACATCATACGCGCCGACCAAAGCGCCGTTTGTGTTGCTGTATCTTTGAACGCCCGCCGTGAAAAAATTATCGACGCGGGCACCTGCCGAATTAAAGGCGACCGGATCGTAGAATGTTGAAATAATGTGATTAAATCCCGGCACTTGGGTCAGTCCGCCCAATGCGCCCTCGTCTCTGCCGTCGCCGTTGAGATCGACAAACCATTCGCCGCCGCCATTGCCCGTGCCCGTGCCCGCACCGGCGGTCGTGATGCTTCCGCAGCCGCCGTTGCTTTCAAAATTGAAATTCGCGCCGTTCGGACACGCGCGCATCATGTCGCCGTAGCCGCGGTAAAAATCGGGCAGGACAACCTGGTCGCCATACCGGTCGCGCAGACCGAGAACCATATCGCCGCCGTCAAACTCGATGTCGGTGAGCATCGGCGCGGCACGATTCAAAACGCCGGTCGTGTTTGCCCAGCGCTGCCAGGGTGCCGGTTCAGCCGCTGCGGAAAGTCTGGCAAAGGTCAGATTATTGGTCGCGACCAAAGTAAAACCGGGATTATCAAACCGCCAGACATAAGCGTTTAGTTTTGCATCGGTCGTTTCCGATTCAGCCGAACAAACCGCACCGACGTAAATTTGTCCCGCGCGGTCTCTGCCGAGTGCAAATGGTCGGACATCAGCGGCGGCACAAGTCCCGCTCGAAGTTGCCAAACCGGTCGTCGGAATATTGAAGCGCGTGATCGTCGTGCTATTTAACGCGCCGGTGGTCGGCATCACATAAAGCCGCCGGTCGGCAAGGTTGACGGTGTAGAGCGTCGAGCCGTCTTTTGATAATTTTAAGCCGCCCAAACCGATTTTCCCGATTTCGCTGATCGAGCCGTTGTCCGCCGTATAATCGGGCGTCGTTGCCACCGGATGCGGATTGACGCCTGCCGTATTGGCGCCGAAAACCGTATTCAAATCAACAAAAACAGCTTGCGTCGGACTTGCCGAAGTCGGATTGTTGACCGTATAGATCGCGCCCGTGCTTTCGCCGGAAAGCGAACCGTAGCGGGCGCCGCGTTTCTGATATGACGCAGCGTAAACGCGGTTTGTGAGATTGTTCCAAGCCAGACCAAAGGTTGCGCCGATCGAATTGGCATCGCCGATCTGATTCGGGGCGAGCGTCGAAGTTCTCGACGGCGGAGTTGTCCAGGTGCCGGTGACATTGCCGTCCAACTCATCGCTGTAGCGGTAGGGAAACGCCACCAATGAGGCGAATGTGCCGCTTCCGACAACATAGGAATTGGTCACCATCCACGGTGTGTTCGGACAATATTCTTTCGGCGCGATAATGCCGAGATCGACGCCCGTTGCGCCGCCGTCATTGACAAAACGAACGGTGGTGGCGTTATTCGTGCCGACCGCGCTCGGCGAATAGCCGGCTGTGAGGTTGGTAAATTCAACGCGGTAAGGTCCTGCCGGAAGCGCGGGCGCGGCTGACGTATTGATGCTGTAAGTTCCGTCCGCCGCCGTCGTTGCCGATTTTGACGCGCCGTTCGGCGCATAAACGGTGACGGTGACATTCACTGCCGCGCTGTCAACCGCATAGTTGGGTGAGGTTCCGGTCGTGTTGCGGATTCCGTTCATATTGAAGTCAACATAAACCGCGCCCGAAATTGTGCCGCTTGCGTTTGCCGCAATTGTCATTAATAACAAAGTGAAAATTGTCAAAACCGAAGTCTTAACAGACGAAATGCTAAGGGGATTTAGATTTTTCATAGTTGTGTTTTTTAGATTTGTAAAGAGCTTTTGTCACCGGAAAATCGCTTAAATAAAAGATTTTCGGCACATTATAAGATCATCCGATAACTGCGATGGATTCTTTGGATTTTGATTTTAGGGGCTTGGTTTGGAAGATGTTGCGGATTAAACAACAAAGTTAAACAGGGGAGCAAGAAGAAATTTAACAAATTGTTGAAATTATGTCAATAAGTAATTAAATAAGCCGGATCGAAGAATGTCAGAAAAAAACTTCGAAAATTTTATCAATCAAAACTTCGGTTGCTTAAAATCTCGCGATGCTAAAAAAACATCGCGGGATTTTACGCGCTTTATTTCAACGAATTGAAAATCAAAAAAACGAAGTTTGTTCATAAACTACTAATTTTGAAGTGTGAAAATGCGGTCGGCGAATAGTGGAACCGCTTTTGTAATGGCAAGTCTGATTTTCAACAGGTCTTGAATTTCCAAATCTTTCAAAAAAAAAATTGTTTATGACTGAAATCATATTTTCTCCGGTCGTTCTGAAATATTCTGTGGCTGGGGAAAGTTATGAAGATAATCGAATTGATCGAAAAATTTGAACTCGGCGGGCAGACGAGACCTGAAAAATATAAAGAAGTTCGTGAAATTTACAATGGCGCGCGGCGGCGAATGGTCGAGGTCAAACTCCGCGCAAACGCGGTTTTGACAAAGCATCGAACGCCCGAACCGATCAGCGTTTTATGTCTCTCGGGCAGAGGCGTTTTGACGGCGGGCGCGAACCTCGAAGAAAGTCTGGAGCTCACCGCCGGAACTTTATTGACGCTCGCAGGCGACATCGCTCACGAAGTGACCGCCGCACCGGAAATTCATTTACTGGTAACAAAATTTAAAGATATTTAGAAAAAGATTGAGGAAAAAAGTATGAAAAAGCTTTGGATAATTTTTATCGCGATTTTTGTGATGTCGTTCGCCGTTTTAGGCTGGATCGGCACCGAAATTTTTCGCCAGGCGCCGCCGATTCCAAAAGAAGTCGTGACGACGGACGGCACGGTTTTGATCAAAGAAGACGAGGTTTCAAAAGGACAAAACGTTTGGCAGGCGATGGGCGGAATGCAGGTCGGTTCGATCTGGGGACACGGCAGTTATGTCGCGCCCGATTGGACGGCGGATTATCTGCACCGCGAGGCGACGTTTATTTTAGACGAATTTTCCAAAAAGGAATTTTCAAAAAATTACGGCGCGATCACAAGCGAACAGCAAGCCGCGCTGCGCCAGCGGCTTCAGAATCTGGTGCGCAAAAATACATTTGACGAAGCGGGCGGGAAGATCACGCTCGACCCGCTGCGGGCGCGGGCGTTTGAAGAAAACTTAAAATATTACACGGACGTTTTTTCAAACGGGAACAAGGCGTTTGCGATTCAGAAAGACGCGCAGTCCGATCCGGAAAAACTGCGGCAGATGACGGCGTTTTTCTTTTGGACGGCGTGGGCTTCGGCAACCAATCGCCCGCACGAGACGGTTTCCTACACGAGTAATTTCCCGGCGGAACCGCTGGTCGCGAATGTCCCGACGAGCAACACGA
>CADEFG010000251.1 GCA_902826505.1 uncultured Acidobacteriota bacterium | reverse complement strand
AAACAAGTGGCAATTAAGTTTCTCCAGCGCGAATGGGACAGTTTGGGCGAACAGGAAAAAAAAGTCGTCGAATCGCTGATTCATCGCGGACATCTGAGCCGCAACCTGAATCGAGAGGCAGACGACAACCGCACCTTCGGCGAACGGCTCGCCGATAAAGTCGCCGCATTCGGCGGTTCGTGGACGTTTATCATAATCTTCGGGACGGTTTTAATTGCGTGGGTGATTTTGAATTCCTTGATCTTTCTCAACCGTGGTTTTGACCCGTATCCGTATATTTTGCTGAATCTTTTTCTCTCGATGCTCGCCGCGATTCAGGCGCCGATCATTATGATGTCGCAAAACCGGCAGGAAGCCAAAGATCGCCAAAATGCCGAGCACGATTACGAAATAAACCTCAAAGCCGAACTTGAAATCTGCACGATTCAGGAAAAATTAGACGAACTGCGCGATAAAAAATGGGTCGAACTCGTCGAAATGCAGCAGCAGCAAATTCGCCTTCTGGAAAAACTTCTGCGCGAACAAATCAAAAATTATTGAAAATTTAACATTGAACATTTATCAAATTATGCCGGTAAAATTCAATCTTACGATAAATGTTCAATGAAAAATGTTAAATGAAATCGCGTGCCTTTTCCGGGTTTGCTTTCGACCGTGATTTCGGCTTCGTGTTCCTGCAGAATCTGTTTGACGACGACCAAGCCCAAGCCCGTTCCGCGCCCGCGCTCTTTGGTCGTGAAAAGCGGCTGAAAGATATTCGCGCTTGTCTCGGCGTTCATTCCCGCGCCGTTATCGGCAAATTCAACCGCGACTTTATTTTTTGCAAGCGCCGTCGAAATTTCGAGCTTTCCGCCCGCCGGCATTGCGTCGAGCGCGTTATTGACGAGATTCAGGAAAACCTGTTGCAGACGATTCGCGTCGCCCGCGATCAAGGGCAGATTTTCGGCTAAATTCGTGACTAATTCGACCTTGTTTTCTTCCAGGGTCGGCTCGATCGCGTCGAAGATCTTGCGGAGCAGCTCGTTGAGATTTAAAGGAATATGCTCGCTCGTGCCGAAACGCGTGCGGTCGAGCATTTCGCGGACAATTTGCTCGATGCGTTCGATCTGCGTGCTGATCGTCTGCAAACGGTTTGCTTCTTTGGAATCCATCGGCAGCGAAGTTTGCAGCAATTGAACGTGACCGCTGATCAGATTTAAGGGCGTTCCGACTTCGTGCGCAAATTGCGCGGCGGTTTGTCCGGCGGCGGCGAGCCGCTCCATTTCGGACATTTTTCGCGTGGTCCGGAAAAGTTCGAGATTGGCGGTTTCGAGCTGTTCGTTTTTTTGTTTGAGTTCGATGGTCGCTTCGCCGACCTTTGACTGCAAAATTTCGTTTTGCTGTTCGCGTTCCGCGGTCATTTCGCGGATTTGCGACATCATCAAGTTGAAATTATTGGAAAGCTGACCAAACTCGTCCTGTTTGATCTTCTCGGAAATTTCCGCCGATAAATTTCCGGTTTTGGCTTTTTCGATCGCCGTCAGAAGTTTATCGAGCGGCTGGTAGACGAGATTTTGAAAAAGCAGATAAAACGCGGCGGTCATCAAAACGATCGTCGCGAGCGCGATCCAAATCAGATTTGTGACGTAACGCGCGGCGATGCTCGAAACCGTATCGAGCCGCTCGACAACCTCGACTGCGCCCGAAACTTTGTTTTTGACGACGACCGGCGCAAAGATCCGAAACCGTGATTCGTCCGCATCGGTCGGTTGACGATTGACGATCTGCGAAGCCGCACCCGACCGCAGAGCGTTTTGCGTTTCGAGCGGAATCGTTTCGGAAGGCAAACTGTCGGCAGCGGCGGCGAGTTCGACAAACCCGGTGTTTTCCAGTTTCCAGACGCGCACCGTGACGAGATTCGGGCGCGCGCCGCTGACGAGATTCGTGAGTTGCTGTAGATCGCCGGCGTTGAATTGTTCGGGAAAAAGCGAAAGATTTTCAGCCAGATTTTCGGCTTGCAGTTTGGCAAGTTCTTTTTGCTCAGCTTGGATTTGCGACGCGATATTGGCGCTGATCACGAGAAACGAAATTGTCAGCAAAACGAGCGCGACCGCCGACGCGAGCAAGGCTGTTTTGATATGGAGTTTGAGCGATGGCATCAAACGCCATTATAATCAAATTTTTTATTATGAAAATACAACCAGCCGCAAATTTACAAGGCGAGATAAATTTACCCGGCGATAAATCGATCTCGCACCGCGCCGCGCTCTTTTCGGCGCTTGCCGAAGGCACGACGCGGATCGAAAATTTTGCGACGAGTGCCGATTGCGCCTCGACGCTTTCGTGTCTCGCGCAGCTCGGCGTTGAAATTTCACAGGAAAATTCGACCGTGACTGTCAAAGGCGTCGGCAAAACGGGCTTTCAAAGCGCGGATAATCCGCTCGATTGCGGCAATTCGGGGACGACCGTCAGGCTTTTGGCGGGAATTCTGGCAGGGCAGAATTTTGATTCGGTTTTAACGGGCGACGAAAGTTTGTCCGGCAGACCGATGAAGCGCGTGATCGAGCCTTTGACTGCGATGAACGCGCTTCTGGAAGCGACAGAAAATCATTTGCCGATGAAAGTTCACGGCAAAAATCCGCTCAAAGCGATTTCGTATGAGGCGAAAATTGCTTCGGCGCAAGTCAAATCCTGCGTGCTGCTCGCCGGACTAAATTCCGACGGCAAAACTTCGGTGCTCGAAAAAACGCCGACGCGCGATCATACCGAAAGAATGTTGCGCTGGTTCGGCGTTGAGGTTGCGGAAACCGAAAAAGAAAACGGCAAATTGATCACGGTTTCGGGCGACGCGAATTTGACGGCGAAAGATTTATTTGTTCCGTCGGACGTTTCTTCGGCGGCGTTTTTTCTGGTCGCGGCGGCTTGTTTGAAAGGTTCGGAAATCGTTTTGCGAGCGGTCGGTTTGAATCCGACGCGCAACGCGGTCGTCGAAGTTTTACGCGCTTTCGGTGCGGAAATCGAGATTTTTAACGAACGGGAAATCGGTAACGAACCGCTTGGCGACCTGCGCGTGCGCGGCGGCGGAAATCTGCAACCGAAACTTTCGTCAAATATTTTGCGCGGGAAGATTATCGCCAATCTGATCGACGAAATTCCGATTCTGGCGGTTTTCGGAACGCAGATCGAGGGCGGCATTGAGATTCGTGAAGCGTCGGAATTGCGCGTCAAAGAATCGGATCGAATCAAATCGGTCGTCGAAAACTTGCGGAAAATGAATGCGCGGGTCGAAGAATTCGACGATGGTTTGCGGGTCGGTAAATCCGATCTGAAAGGCGCGCGGGTCAAATCGTTCGGCGATCACCGGATCGCGATGGCATTTGCCGTCGCCGCGCTTTTTGCGAGGGGCGAAACCGAAATTACGAACGCCGAATGCGCGGCGGTTTCGTTTCCCGCGTTTTTTGAAATTCTGCAAAGTGTGGCAAAGTAAAAGTTAAAAAGTTGAAAAGTGAAAAAGTGAAAAAGTTTGAGTTCAACGAATTCAAAAAATCTTTTTCACTTTTGCACCTTTCCACATTTTCACTTTCAAATTTGATGAGTAACGAAAAACGCGTAATTTTGACGGGCTTTATGGGCGTTGGCAAATCGACTGTCGCCAAGCATCTTGCCGCGTTGCTCGACTGCGAAAGAATTGACCTTGACAGCGTTATTCAATACAACGAACACCGGACGATCGCCGAGATCATCGAACAGGAAGGAATCGAAAGATTTCGCCGGATCGAAACCGAAACTTTGCGCCAGATTCTTGAATCAAGCGCCAAGATCATCGCGCTCGGCGGCGGCGCGTGGACGATCGAGGAAAATCGCCGTCTGATAAAATCGCGCAACTACACGACCGTCTGGCTCGAATCGAGTTTCGAGCATTGCTGGCTGAACATTTCCGCCTCGAAACGCGTCCGCCCGCTGGCGCGGAATAAATCCGACGCGCTCCGGCTTTTTGAAGAAAGACAAAGGGTTTATTGTCTCGCGGACTGGCATTTTATCATCAAGCCGGAACTCAATTCGTTTGAAGTCGCCAAGCAAATTGCCGAAGAAATTTTTTTTTATGAGTTTAACTAGAATTTTTTGAAAAATAGTATAAACTACATTTTACATGCCCCGAACAGATAGTGAGTTTCAAAAATCAGAAGGATTTTTGAAAGTTTTTAGATGTCAAAATCCGTTTGATTTTGATTTCGCAAAATTAATAAAGAAACATTAAGGGAATTTCTGGAGGAAATAATGAAAATTAAACTTTTAGTAGTTTTATGTTTGTCAGCCGTTCTGTTTTTGAACGCGTGCGGCGGCGGCGCTGATGCAAACGCCAATAAATCCAACGCGGCGCCAACGCCGACGGCAGTGCCGAAGACAAGCGAAACGGACGCTACCGATACGGCGACGGTCAAGAAAATTGAAGATGCTTTGAAAGCGAAAGGCTTTACCGATGTTAAGGTTGACGGTTCGACGAAACCGATCACGATTCGCGGCACGGTTGCCAAAGGCAAATTAGCGGAAGTCGTTCAAGTCGCGCAAGAAGCCGCCGGCACACCGGTTAAAAACGAAGTAACCGAAAAATAATTTAGGAGGATAAATTAAATGTCTTTACAAGAAAAGTATCAATCATTGATTGATTTAGCGAATTCATCGGGCATTTCGGGTTTAAATATCACCGAAGGCGAAGGTTTTATCAGAATCGAAGGCGCGGCTCCGAGCGCGGAAGCCAAACAGGCACTCTGGGACAAATACGGAGAACTCGATCCCGATTATCGTTCGGGCGATCTGGTGATGGAAATCACGGCACCGGAAGCGGCGGCAAATACCTACACCGTCCAATCGGGCGACAATCTGAGCAAGATCGGTTCAAAATACGGCGTCAGCTGGCAGAAAATCTTTGAAGCCAACCGCGACAAACTCAACGACCCCGACAAAATCTATCCCGGTCAGGAATTAACGATTCCGTCCGAGTAAAATTTTTTGTTGCTTTTTAAAACGGCACTTTGATATGTTTGCATTCAGCAAATATTTCAAAGTGCTTTTTCTTTATAAAAGGAGTTAGGATGCGATTAACTTTCGGCGGTTTAATTGTTCTGATTTTTTTTAGTTCTTTAGTTTTCAGTCAAGACTCTTTGCGCCGTCAAAGATACGATGAACTAAAACAAATTACTTCGCAGCTCAAAATTCTCAATCAAGAGCGCAAGCGAATCACGGAACAACAATTGGACGTTCTTTTAAAACTGAAATCGGTGAGCGCCGAAGATTCTGCGGAAGCCGCAAAACTCGGTGCCAAAGCGATTCGGCTTTTCCCGTGCTGTGAATTGGAGAAATTGGCGGACAATATGGATGAACTGGATTCTACCAATATTACTTTTAGAGAGCAAGCTCGATTTGGCGCTCTTAGTTTTTCATCGTATCAAATCGCCGATCTGATGGTTGATGAAAATTCGAGAACCAGTTATGAAGGTTCGACAACGTTTGAATACAGTCAAAACTCATTAAGTTTCTCACGTCCGGTGTCGGGTAATCACGGTTTTATTTTCGACCTCGGCAAAACGGCGTTTGAAAATGTCGGCGAACAAACCAAAGAAGTCGCCGCGCTCGCCGATTACCAAGCGCCGACGGATGAAGAAAATATCAGGAAAGAATTGGTTTCAAAAGGAATCACTTTCGGACAAAGCATGCCGGTGACGGTTGGAAACACCTATATTTTGCGGGTTGTAAAATATACGACCATACCTATCAATCTCGACGCGATTTTTGCCGTCAAAGTTCATCGTATAAACAAAGAAGGAAGCATTATTCTGTTCATTAAACCTATTAAAATCTTTGAACCGCCGAAATTAAAAGACCCCGAACGGGAAGAATCAGACCGGGTTTTCAATCTCGTTTTCAATCTCGGACTGGTCGCTAAACTTAAAGAAGAACTTGATACGAAGGGCTTTAAAGACATTCAAGTTGAAGTTGTCGATAAAGTAATCACGCTGAAAGGCACGGTTCCAACCGGCAAAACCGCCGAAGCGATTGAAATTGCCAAAAATATTTCCTACGGAGTGAAGGTGAAAAGCGAACTGGAGGAGAAATAATATGAACCTGCTGATTAAATATTTAATTGTCGGTTTTGTTTTTTGTTCGTTTATTTATGGGCAGAATTTATCCGATTCGCCGGATGTCAATGAACTGAATAATTTGCACCTGAAAAACGAAGGCTTGAATAATTCAATCAAGCAGTTGGAAGAGCGTCTCGATACGCTTGTTGAAGAACTCAGCAAAATCAGTGCAAAAGATAAAGCCGAAGCAAAACGGCTCAAGGCGGAAGTGAGAAGACTTTTTCCGTGTTGTCCGCTCGCAGGTGTCGAACGCGAAATGTTCGGAATGGAGTCCGGTTATACTTTCCGAACAGAAAAGACCGGTGACGGTTATTTCGCGGTTTCTTTGTTTTACGAGGATGAAAGTTTTAGCTTTTCCGATCAATCCGGCAATCACGGTTTTATAATGAACATCGGCAAAGTTCCGCTTGAAAATGTCAGCGAACGCCTTCCGCAATTTGCGGCGCTGGCGAAATATCAACCGCCGTTCGAGATCGAAGATGTTAAAATAGAATTTGTTTCGGATAAAATCACGTTTCAGCAAAGCGCGCCCGTCAAAATCGGCGACACTTATCTTTTACGGGCGGTCAGTTACGCGGCGGACGGCAATATCGACAGCATTTATGCCGTCAAAGTCGAACGGCGGGACGCGGACGAAAGCATTATCGTGTTCTTCAAAAAACTAAAAGATTTTCCCTTGCCGAAAATGAACAAAAAGCCGAAGTATGAATTGAATGATATTTATCAAGCCGGAATTCTCGTCAAACTTCGCGGGATTTTACGCGAACAAGAATTCAACGATGTACAGGTCGAATTCGTCGAACGTATTTTGGTTGTCAAAGGCTCTGTTCCGAAAGGAAAGTCCGCCGATCTTACTGAAATTATAAACAAACTAAATCTTTCGCCTGACACAAAATACAAAGTAATCGAAAAATAAAACAAAAGCCTGCTTGAAAAATCCGTTCAGGTAAAACTTTTATTGCTTTTTAAGACGGCACTTTGATATGTTTTCGTTCAGCAAATATTTCAAAGTGCTTTTTCTTTTTGGAGATTTTATGCGAACTCTA
>CADEFG010000250.1 GCA_902826505.1 uncultured Acidobacteriota bacterium | reverse complement strand
CCGGGTCAAGTTCGGTTTGTAAGAAACCTTCTCGAAAAACGATTTGTTGATAACCTCGTTCGCGGTTTTCAGATGTTCGGCATTCGCCAGATCGCCTTCCCAAAGCTCCCAGGTCCATTTGTCGACCGTTTTTTGCCACGCGATCGTCCCGACGATAAACCGGCGGTCTTCGGCAAAATACGCGGCTTTGTAAATGTCCGTCCCGAGCGGCGCGAGTCCGGTCGCAAACAAAAAATCTTTGTGAAATCGAAATTTTTGCGAATTGACGTAATAGATTTTGTTGTTGTTTTTGCGGTCAATGACAAACATCGCGTGCGGCAAAGCATATGGCGTTCCCTGATGATAGGTCCGTCCGATCAAATCGAAATCCGCTTGCGATTTGATCTCAAGCAAGGAATTTTTCTTTGAATCCGGCTTTTTGTCCATCGCGCCGAGCGGTTCGCGGGTCGCCGTCGGTTTGCGCGACATTTGCCCGAAAACCGGCAAATTGCCGAGAGCAATCATCGTCAAAACCATCAAACTGAGAATTTTCAAAAAAGTTTTCGTTATCATAAATTAGTTGGCTTCGCCCGCTTCTATTTGATTCGCTTTATACAAAAACCGTTTTCGCAGCGAATTCGTATCGACCCGATTTTCCAGATGAACTTCCAGATCGGCGATGATTCCGTCTTTCAGATCGTAGATCCAGCCGTGAACACGCAATTTTTGCCCGCGTTCCCAGGCGTCCTGGACGATCGTCGTTTCGCCGACGTTCAAGACCTGTTCGACGACGTTCAGCTCGCAAAGTTTGTCCAGCTTCCGGTCGGCATCGTCAATTTCCTTTAAGATTTCCTCGTAAAGATTCGCCGTATCCTGAATATGCCGCAGCCAATTGTCGATCAAACCGTGCCGTTTGTTTTCGAGCGCCGCCTGCACGCCGCCGCAGCCGTAATGTCCGCAAACAATTATATGCTTTACCTGCAAGACTTCAACCGCAAACTGCAAAACCGACAGACAATTCATATCGGTATGGACGACCAGATTGGCGATATTGCGGTGGACGAAAACCTCGCCCGGTTTCAAACCGACGATATTGCTCGCCGAAACGCGGCTGTCCGAACAGCCGATCCAGACATATTCGGGATTTTGCTGTTCGGCAAGCTCGGCAAAAAAATCGGGCATTTGTTCTTTGACCCTTTTTGACCAATTTTTGTTGTTATCGAATAAATGTTTTAGAGTTTTCACGTTTTTTTTAGTCCTGAGTCCGATTTGATATTAAGACTCAAGCATACGAACTCAGCTCAATTTGTTAGTTTAGCCGTTTAGAGCGATTTCTTCAAAATTTCTTCGATCGCATCACACGCGACCTTTGTGCCGTGTTCCGCGTTGACGATCTTCGCGGCTTCCGTTGCTTTTATCTTATAGCTTTTGTCCGCCAGCAGTTCGCGCAATTTTTTCGCCGCCGTGGCTGCCGTGTATTTATCGCGCGAAATGATCTTGGCGACGCCCAAACGTTCGCAGCGCGCCGCATTGTCGGGCTGATCGTGCGAATACGGCATAAAAAGATGCGGCACGCCGGCGCGCAAAACCTGCGCGGTCGTCCCGACTCCGCCTTGATGGACGACCGCCGCGCCGCGTGGAAAAACCTGCGAATACGGCGCGTAAGGAACGGCAATTATCTGCCTTTCACTCCGGGCTTTCAACTCTTCGCGCTCCACAATTTTCGGCGGCTCGTTAAAAATCCCGTAAAGCAAAACGGCGCGTTTGCCCAAAAGTTTGGCAGCCTTCGCGCTTTCCTCGAAAAAGTCCCGCGCATCCATGACCGCCGCGCTCCCCAATGTGAAAATGATCGGCGGTTCGCCCGCGTCGAGAAATTCACGCAAATCTTCGCCAATTTCGCCGTAGTCGTCCTTGCCGTCGTAAAAACAAAAACCCGTCTGAAGAGTCGATTTTGCCCAATCGGGCTGCGGTTTTCCGAGTACTTTTGAAAACATCGCGAGATTCAGCAGATCGGATTTCCCTTCAAAAAGCGGATTTTTCCCGTCAGCCAAACCGATTTCGCGGCGGAATTCGCGATACGGCGCAAACCACGAATCGATGATCCGCCGCACCAGCGAAAACATCGCGCCGTGAAACGTTTTGCCGAGAAAGCGAAAATTCTTCAGCCACAAAGCGGTCGGCGGCACGAACGGATCGTAGGCGGAAAGAAAAGTGCCGGGCGCGAGCGTCGTCGTGAGCCATTTGATGCCGGTTTTTTCGGCGACCGAAGCGGCGGCAAAAACAACCTCGGTCGAGATCAAAAGATCGCCGTCGCGAACGGCTTCCGTTAAATCTTCATACATCGGGCGCAGGTTCGGCAGAATAAGCTCTCTCAGCAGAAGTTCCGAACCTTTTCGCGCGTCCATCAATTGGCGGGCGAGTTCCTTATCGTCGGGATCGAGATGCGGGCGCATCGGGCGGAATTCAAAACCGAGCGTTTCGATCTTTTCGCGGTAAAATTCCATCGTCGCGAAAACGATATCGTGCCCGCGTTTTTTTAGTTCGATGCCGAGCGCGTTCATCGGATGTAGATCGCCGAGCGAGCCGAAAACGGCAAAGACTATTTTCATCTTTTTTGTTCTTTTTTAATCGTTAGCGGCTCGCCGCCGATTTGTTCTTTGCCAGTCGGAAGTTGTTCGCTGCTAATTTGTTCTTTGGCGGGAATCTCGTTTAATTGCGGCGATTCCGAATCTAAAATATCTTCTTCAGATTCATCTTCTTCCTCATTCCATTGCTCACTTTCTTCGCGCTCGGCTTCGCGTAGCTTCAATCTTTCCTTAACCTGAAAACGAACGCTCAGGAAAAACGAAACCGCACCGAAAACCGCCGTCATAAAAGCGCGATCGGCATTGCCCTGCCACAAAAAATAAGCGGCGATTCCCGCCAGAATCACCGCCAATACCTTGAAAGTTACTTCCATAACTTCAAATTTTAATTATTCGGCAGACCGAAGTAAATCGGAATATCCTGATTGATGAATTAAAACCTAAAATCTCCGCTTTTCGCTTTCCGTTTCGCAATTTGATCTATCTTGCCTTTAATTTAAAAACGAACACTCAAAAAAAACGAGTCCGCGACGCCAAATACCGCCGTAAAAACGCGTCGTCCCTGTTTCCGCTCGACAAAAAAAACAAGCGGCGATTTCAAACGGAAACCGCCGCCGAATTTCAAGAAAATCCAAACGGAAACCGCCGCCGAATTTCAAGAAAATCCAACAGGTTTTTATTTTTTCTAAAGCTCTTCTTTCGCAATTTCGACCGCTGTTTTTTCCTTGCTGCGTCTTTTTAAGATATATCGGACGATCAGATATACCGGCAAAACGATCAGGATCAAAAACGGCAGAATTGCGATCACGAATGAAACCAAGCCGAGGATAAAAGTTAAAGCCGCGTCAAAACCGCTTCCGAACGCCTGTTTGAGCCGGTAGAAAAAACCGTCGGAATTTGCCGTAAACGCCGCCGGCGTTTGCAGACGCAGCTTGATCGTCGAAAGACTCGCCTGATTTTCGAGAAAACGCTTTTTGCCTTCGAGCTTTTCGATCTCGCCGCGCACTTCCGCCAGTTGGCGCTGAACGTCGAGCGCGTCTTCGACCGTGTTGGCGCGTTTCATTATTTCCAGAAACTGCGCTTCGAGCGCTTTTTTCGCTTTGAGCTGGGCTTCCGTGTCGATAAAGGCTTCGGTCACGTCGTCCGATTTGACGGTTTCGACGACGACGCGGCTCGCCGTTTTGCGGATTTCGTCCAAAGCTTCGCTGAATTTCGCCGACGGAACGCGCACTGTCATCGTCACCACGTCGCGGGTCGTCGCGCGCAGATCGCTGCTGCTTTGCTGGGATTCGACGACAAAACCGCCTTTGCTTTCGGCGATCGCGGTGATTTTTTGCTGTGACGCTTCGGGCGATTCGGCTTCTAATTGCAGATCGGCGTTGCGGACGATCTTTCGTTCGGTGACGGTCGGCGGATTTTGGCTCGTTTCGACCTGATCGAGCGTTACTTGCTGTGAGACGAGCTGATTGTTGACGCCGCCGCCACCGCCGCCGCCGTTTTTTGTATCGGCAATTCTATCTGCCGGTTTCGGCGCGGATTGATAAGTTGATGAATTTGCCGTGCTATCCCCAGATTCACTGGGCATCATACAAGCGCTCAAAACCGCCGCCGACAACACCAATAAAATTTTCGCTTTTTTCATAATTTTCTCCTTTGTCAAAAACTCGATGACTAAAGAACGATTCCGGTTAACCTGCCTTGCGCGCGACTTCTTTAAAACTTGCCCCGCCAAAAAAGGCGCGAATCGCTTTGAAAATTCTTTTCAGCGCCCGAAAGACTTTCGGCGCAAACCACGTGAAGAAAAGCGCGAAGATTATTAAAACGATCGCGATGACAACGGGCGCGAAAACCGCCAAAAGCGCACCGACAAACGCAATGATGTCTTCGACGATCGAAAGAATCCAGTTTGAAACGGGTTCGGGCGAAAGATTCGCGCCGGCGCGAATCGCGGCTTTTGTGCCGTGCGACGAAAGCGCGAGCCCGCCGCCGAAAAGTGTCGCGATCACATTAACGGTCGTAGCGTCCTGATTGGTCGCCGCGTAAGCGAGCGCCGCGCCCGCCGGAACGCGGATAAACGTGTGAACGACATCCCACACGCTGTCCACATACGGAACCTTGTCGGCGACGAATTCGATCAGATAAAGCCCGCCCGCGATCCCGATGATCCACCAATTGTCGAGAACTTCGAGACCGCCGGGCAAAGGTTTACTCAAGGCAAACTTTTGCAGTAAACCCAAAACCGTCACGGTCGCGTAAAGATTTATTCCCGAAGTCCACGCCGAACCGAGCGCCAAACTCAATGTCGAAAACCATTCCATCGCTTTTCTCCTTTCCCCGAACAAACTGATCTTCACGAATCAAATACCGTAAAGTTAGTTAAAATTTACTCGCTTTCTTAGCGCCTTTGCGTCTTGGCGGGAGAAAAACAGTTCGCGATTAGAAATTTCTTGTCTGAAAACCGGTATAATTTCCCGCCAAGATGCAAAGGCGCTAAGTGTTATCCGCATTACTTTTCTTTCTAACGAAAAGTAACCGCTAAATTAACGCGCGCCGAGCGTGTAAAGTTGCGTGTCCGCGTGATAAGTTTTCCAGTCGAACCAGTAATCTTTCAAAGCCGTGATCTTCTTGAGCTCTTTGCCCGCGAGTTCGCCGCTCACGGCTTTGCCCGAAAAATCCCAGACGCTCGCCGTGCCCGCGTCAACGACTTCCTTTGAATCGGGTTTGACAAAGAATTCCAATGTTTTTCCGTCAATCGTTCGTTCAAAAACGCGCACCGATCTTTTATCTTCGGCGAGCAATAAAACAATGTCTGTGCCGCCGACCGAATCGAGAATCGGCGATTGTTTTTCGAGCGCGGAAAACGGGTAGGCTTTTGATTTTCCGTTTATTTCCACGCCGACCACCAATGTTCGCGGTTCGAGCGTTTTGTCCATTTCGCCGGGAATTCGGACGGGCATTTTCGCGACCTGCGCTTCCCAATCCGCCGACTCAATCTTGTCGTTTTCAGGTTTGAGAACGCGCCCGTTCGGGTTTTCGCGCTTCCAGATGCCGTAAGAAATTTCGTCGAAATCAACGGCTACGAGTTTGTTTCCTTTGAGTTTTCCCTGAATCGCCTCGCCCGAAATCTGCTGCCACCACGAACCGGTTTCCTCGTCGCGCATGATAAAGTTCTGGTTGTTGATTCCGGCAAGTCTGAATTTTAAGGTCTGCCCGTTCACGACGGACTGCCACACAATTCCCGTGTGGCAGAGCGTTCAGTAAGTCGCCGTGATCGGAGTTCCGCCGATTGTTTCCTGCGCGATGTGATGATAAGCCATCTGCCGGACGGGAAAAGCGACCGCGTCGTCGCCGATCTTGACGGCTAATACCATTTCGTCGTCTTTGACGAAATCGGTTTCCGAAACGCGCGCAAATTTCGCGCTTTCGAGCGGCGCAAACATCCATTCGAAATGATTCTGCCGCGCAAACCACGTAAACACGAAAATCACGAGAAGCGGAATAATCAACGGAATCGTTTTATACCAACGCGTTGCGTTTCGCCAGATAAAGAAGCTTAATCCGATTGCCGCGAGCGAAAAAACGATCGTCAAAATCGGCGACCAGCTTTTTAAAAGATACGAAATTTCAACTTGTCTTTCGGTTTGCGCCGCGAATGGCTGAATCAACCAGACGGGCGTAAAAACAATCGCAATGGTTGCCACCGTAATAATCAACAATATAAGCCACGCCGTTTTGTTTCCGAATTTGCTGTTCATAAATTTATCGCCTTTATATTAAAGCAAATTGAAGATTAAACAAATCTTTGCGCCTTTGCGGCTTTGCGGGAGTAAAAAGTAAGTTTCCCGCAAAGCCGCAAAGGCGCAAAGAAAAGTGCAGATTTAAGATTCTTTTCGATCTGATTTTACAATGGCGTCAATGGCGGCAGCTGAAAGACAACCAAGCCCGATAAAACCAGATGCATCCCTAAGTTGATAAACAAAATCCGGGAAACAACTTTGCGAATCATTATAGCCCGCAATGATTAAATCACTGTGACAGGCATCATAGCTGCCGGGAATTACAAAACAAAATGCAATTGAGATTATTCCCATAATAATCAAAACTTTTGGCATCATTTCCATATTATTTCCCGATTGAAAATTAGTTTTAAGACTCGTCTTCTTCTTCCGCGCCGTCCTTTTTGAAGCCGAATTTTTCCAGACGGTATTGCAAAGTCCGAAAGGTCAAACCCAACAGCCGCGCCGATTTTGTGATGTTGTTGTCGGTGCGCTCCATCGCCTGCATGATCAAGCTGCGTTCGACGTCTTCGAAATTAACCCCTTCGGGCGGAAGTTTGAAGAGATCGCCCGAGGCAGACGCGGCGCGGGTTCCGTGCGTCATTTCGGGCGGCAGATCGTCGAGCGTGATCGTGTCGTTTTCGCATAACAAAATCGCGCGTTCGATCGCCGATTCTAATTGCCGGACGTTGCCCGGATAACTGTAATCTTCAAACATTTTTTTGGCATCATTGCTCAAAGAAATCTTGCGGTTCGAGTTGCGCGTGTGTTTTTTGATGAAATAATCCATCAGCAGGGCGACATCCGAACGGCGTTCGCGAAGCGGCGGAATTTCGATGCTCAAAACGTTCAGTCGATAATACAGATCTTCGCG